>CALVEW010000035.1 GCA_944326645.1 Candidatus Gastranaerophilales bacterium | reverse complement strand
GTTAAAAAAAACGTTATTTATTGCAACTGGTATGATTGCAGCTGTTGGATTTAATACTGCGATACTTAAACAAGACAATAAAGAGATAGATAAATTAAAACAAAAAGTATTAACAACAGACACCGCCAGATATAACAGAATAAACAATGATATAAAAGCAGGTAAGAAAGCTAATACATATTATGGTTGGTCAAAAGAAGTACAAAAAATGAACGATTCTTTAAAAATAGATAGTATTGCAAAATCTGCATATGCAAAAGGTGCACAAATGGTTCGTGACAGTATAAAAGTTGCTTCAAAAATCAAATAATAAGATAATTGACTTAGTATTGATTAATATTAGTTTGTGCTAAACTTTTATTTATGATTACAGTAATGCCACCTGTTGAAAAAGAATTAACAAATATAAAAAAAAGACTTCTTGATATTAATTGTGACTCTTTTGATTTAAAAAAAATTATTAATGATTTCTTATCTCAAGAATCAAAAATGATAAGAAGTCTAGTAGCTTGTTTATTTTTTAAAGGCAATATTTCTGAAGAACAATATAAAATTCTTATCGCAACAGAATTAATACATAATGCATCTTTAATACATGATGATGTTATTGATGAAAGTATTAAAAGACGTGAATGTGACACAATAAATTTAACTTATGATAATAAATTAGCAGTAATAGTTGGAGATTATCTTATTTCTATAGCAACAAAAGTGTTATTAGATTTAAATAATAGTGATGTTATAAAAATATTTTTTGAAACAATTTCCAAAATGTGTATAGGTGAAAGTAGTCAGTATTTTTCTAAAGGGAAAATCCCGACAATAGAAGCATATTTAATAAAAACACAATATAAAACAGCAGAACTTTTCAAAGCTTGTATGGTTTCAATGGCATTATATAGTAAATCAGAAATGATAAATGAAGCAAGAGAGTTTGCATTAAATTATGGTATTGCTTTTCAGATAAAAAATGATTTAGATGATTATAAGCAAGGTATAGAAAAATCTCAAGATATTAAAGATGAAAATTATACAGCTCCTGTAATATTGTTAAATTCTATTGAATATAATGATGTTGCTATTGAAAAAACTTTAGATTTAATTCATAATTATTGCGAGAAAGCAAAAGATATTATTCAAAATTTTGATGATGATATATATAAGGATTATTTGATAGGGCTTATTGATAAATTATGGAAATAGAAAAAATAAAAAAAGAAATCAAACCTTTTTTTAAGGAAACAATTGATACAATCGTTTTTGTTGTTGTAATGGTTACAATTATAAGGTTTTTTATAGGTGAAATTCGTTGGATACCATCAGGCTCAATGAGACCTACTTTAATTGAAGGTGATAGAATATTTGTTGAAAGATTTTCAAGATTTTATTCTACTCCAAAACGCGGTGATATAATGGTGTTTTATCCTCCTTTTGTTCAATTGGATGAATCAGCAGGAGGTATCTTTAGAAGGTTAACCGGATTTTTCTGTAAGGATATTGCGTATATCAAACGTGTAGTTGGAATGCCAGGTGATAAGCTTGAAATTAAAAGAAATACTAGAGGTCGTTATTTTGTTTATATAAATGATAAACCATTGGAAGAAGATTATATATTAAGTGATTTCGATTCAATTCCATGTGATGACAGAATGTATTGCGGTCCTTTTATTGTTCCTCAAGGTCAATATTTTATGATGGGGGATAATAGAGGTAATTCGCAAGATAGTCGTTTTTGGGGATTTTTACCTGAAGACAGATTTGTTGGGAAAGCTGTATTTTTGTTCTGGCCATTTACAAGAATGAAAGTATTATAAATTATGCAAATATATCATAATAAATGTTTTTTAGCACCAATTGAAAGAATAATAGCCTTTACTGATGAAGAGTTTTTATCGGGTTTGTCTAAAATTGAAGAATTTAAACAAAATGGATATTATTTGTTGGGGTACATTAGATATGATGCAAAAGATGTTTTTTTGCATAAGCATATAAAAATATCATTACCTTTGTTATATTTTGAAGTTTATGATGAATGTACAGAATATGTACCATATAGTCCAAGTAAACAGACTAGTTTATATACCGAGTCAGCATTAAGTTACAGTCAATATAAAGATGCAATAGAAAAAATAAAATCTTATATTTCAAAAGGTGATACGTATGAAGTAAATTATACTTATCCATATAGAGTTTATTCAAATACTGATAGTTTATCTTTATATAATTATTTATTACCGTATCAAAAAACACCTTATAATACATATATAGCTAATGAGTGGGAAGAATTATTATCATTTTCACCTGAATTGTTTTTTAAAATTGAAAAAAACATAATAACAACTAAACCAATGAAGGGAACAGCTTCAAGAGGTGAAACAGAAGATGAAGATTTTAAACAGTATAACTTTTTGAAAAATGATGAAAAAAATCAAGCAGAAAATGTTATGATTGTTGATTTGCTAAGGAATGATTTAAGTAAAATAGCTAAAACCGGGACTGTAAAAGTAGACAAATTGTTTAATATTGAAGTTCATCCAACAGTATTTCAAATGACATCAGAGATTTCTGCCGAATTAGAGGATGATATAAATTTATATGATATTTTAAATGCAATATTCCCTTGTGGTTCAATAACAGGTGCACCTAAAATATCAACAATGAATATAATTGATGATTTAGAGTGTTTTAACCGAGGTATATACTGTGGAGCAATTGGTTATTTATCAAAAGATGAATGTGTATTTAGTGTTCCAATAAGAATTTTACAAAAAAATAGATTAGACGATAAAAAATTTTATAACTATTTTGTCGGAGGTGCAATTGTTTGGGATTCGGATGTATTAGAAGAATGGGAAGAAACAATTGCAAAGAAAAAGATTTTAGATAAAGATGTAAAATTTAATCTTCTTGAAACTGTTTTAATTAAAAATGGTGAAGTTCAATTATATGATTATCATAAAAATAGAATTAAAAATTCGGCTAAAGAATTAGGTTTTGATTTTAATGAAGAAGATTTTAAGTTTGATACATCAAAAGATTGTATAGCAAGATACGTACGTTCAAAAAATGGTTTTTCTAAAATTGAATATAGAAAAATAAATGAAATTAAAACAAATAAAATAATATTATCTAATAGTTCAATTAATTCTAAGAATATTTACTTGAAGTACAAAACAACTTTTAGACCTTGGTATGAATTTATATTAGATGATTATTTTGACATAATTTTTTATAATGAAAAAGGAGAAATTACAGAGGGGACAAGAACAAATATTGTTGTTCAAATTGATGGAGGTTTATATACTCCACCACTTGAGTGTGGTTTGTTGAACGGATGTTACCGTCAATATTTAATTGATGCTAAAAAAGTAAAAGAAAAAGTCTTATATAAGAAAGATTTAGAATCTGCAGAAAAAATATATTGCGTGAATTCTGTCAGAGGAATGGTAGAGGTTGAATTATGATTTTAATCGATAATTATGATTCATTTACATATAATATTGTTGAATATTTTAAAATATTAGGTCAAGATGTAAAAGTTTTTGAAAATGATAGTATAACAATAGAAGAATTGAAAAAGCTAGATTTTGATACAATTATATTATCTCCAGGACCATCAAATCCTAAAAATGCAGGAATAACTTTGGATGTAATAAAGAATTTTTATAAAGATAAGAAAATATTAGGAGTTTGTTTAGGTTTTCAAGCAATTGCAGAATTTTTTGGAGCAAAAATAGTTGAAGCAGATCAGCCTATGCATGGTAAGTGTTCTGAAATCTATTTTACAGATGAAGAAGCTTTATTTTCCGGGTTTAAGCAAGGTTTTAAAGCTACAAGATACCATTCTTTAGTTGTAAAAGATATAAAATCTCCAATAATTCCGATTGCTCATACTAAAGATAATATATTAATGGGGTTAAAAATAGATAAATATCCAATTTATGGAGTTCAATTTCATCCGGAAGCTATTTTAACTGATGATGGTATAAATATATTTAAAAATTTTATAAAAATATGTTAAAAATATTACTTATTTAATAAACTTCATGGTATCTTAAAATTAAATTGGAGACTCGTATGAAAAAAAGATTATTAATATTATTGATGTTATTCTTTATTAGTTCAGGAATTTCAAATGCCAAAATGGTAAATGGTAAATGGAATAATGATTTGAGAAGCTTATTTCTTCAAAATGAATCTATTATATATGTAATTAATATAAGGACATTTAATGCAAAAGATTTAAATCAAAATGAAATAATTGATAATGATGAAGAGAGCGGAAATTTTATAAATGCCATAGATAGGCTTGATGAATTAAAGAAAATGGGAATAAATACATTGCATGTTTTACCAATTACTCCGGTCGGTAAATTAAAAGCTTTAGGGAATGCTGGTTCATTATATGCAATTTCCGATTTTACAAGTTTAAACCCTCAGCTAAAATCCCCGGATTCTTCTTTATCTGTAGAAGATCAAGCAAAACAGTTTATAAAAGAATGTCATAAGAGAAATATAAGAGTTATTGTAGATTTACCAAGTTGTGGTGCTTATGATTTATTTATTACTCATCCTGAGTATTTTGTAAAAGATGAATCAGGTCAGCCTATAATACCATTAGATTGGACAGATGTAAGAGTTTTATATACCGGTAAAAATGGGCAAATTGATGAGGATATGTATTATCAGCATAAAAAATTTGTTGATTTGATGATGGATATAGGTGCAGATGGTATAAGAGCTGATGTAGCAACTATGAGAACATCTGCATTTTGGGATAAATTAATAAAATATGCACGAGAAAAAGATTCAGAATTTATGTTTCTTGCAGAGGCTTCAAATGCTTGGACAGAAGCTCCATCAAAATATGCACCTTTTACAACGTATGATAAGTTGCTAAGTGTAGGTTTTGATGGATACTATGGTGATTTTTTTAATTTGAAAGATTGGAAAACTTCTAAAGAGTTGATTGATGATATAAAATTCAATCAAAAAATATATGAAAAGCAGAGAAAAACTGTTATAGGAAGTTTTACTACTCACGATGAAACAAGTCCTATATTATTAAAAGGATCAGACTTCTCTAAAATGATAATATGGTTAAATACTACATTACCATTAAATTCATATTATGTTGATGGATTTGCAACAGGAGATGATTATGATTATTCTTGGGCAAATAAGAAGGCTGTAACAACATATACAGATGATGAATATTATTTTAATCATAAGGGTAAGTTCGATTTATTTAATTTTTCAAGAAAACCTGGAGGAAATGATAAATCTATATATGAAGAATTTGTAATGGCAAATAAATTTAAAAATTATTATATGGAAGATTTATCAACAATGAAATTTATTCCGTTAAAGTCTAATTTAAAAAATGTATTTGCATATGCACGTTCAAATGGAGATTTTTCTATAGTAGTAATAGGAAATTTAGATTTTTCAAATCCAGCAAAAGCAGTTGTAAAAGTTAAAGGCTTAAGTTCTAAAAATAAATATATAAATCTTCGATTAACTAGAAACATTAAACCGGAAATACAATCAGGTAAAATTGGGACAGAATTAAATCCCGGTGATATTCAAGTTTTAATGTTTAAAAACTTTACAGTAAAGGGGTAATGGGTAAAGGGAAAAAATGAAAAGTGGTTTTGTATCAATAATAGGTCGTCCAAATGTTGGTAAATCTACAATGCTTAATCAAGTATTGGGGCAAAAAATTGTTATAGCAACTGATAAGGCACAAACAACCAGAAAACGTATAAAAGGAATATTAACTAATGAACAAGGTCAAATTGTATTTGTTGATACTCCTGGTATTCATAAACCAATTAATAAATTTGGCGAATTTTTACTTGATGAAGCAAAGGTTTCGGTTCCTGATTCTGATTTAGTATTATTTTTAGTTGATGGTTCAGAACCTGCAGGAAAAGGTGATAAGTGGATTGTAGAAAATGTTATTTCTAAAACAAATGTCCCTGTTATTCTTGTTATGAATAAGTTAGATAAAATTTCTAACCAAGATAAAATTACAGAAAACTATAAATCATATCAAGCATTATTTGGGGAAGAAAAACCTGTTATAAAAATTTCTGCAAAAACAGGTAAAAATAAAAATAAGTTAATTGACATGATAATGAGCTATTTACCTGAGGGAGAATTATTATATCCTGAAGATGTAGTAACTGAAGAAAGTATGAGAGCAATAGTAGAGGAAATAGTAAGAGAAAAAATTCTTTTAAATACGAAAGAAGAAATTCCTCATTCTGTTGCAATAAAAGTTGAAAAATATGAAGAAACAGAAGAAATTGATAGAATTTATGCAAATATTTATTGCGAACATAAAAGTCAAAAGGGAATTTTAATAGGTAAAGGTGGCTCTTTATTGAAGAAAATCGGGACAGAAGCTCGACTAGATTTAGAAAAGATAGTTGAAAAAAAAGTATTTTTATCATTACAGGTTAAAATTGAAAAAGATTGGCGTAAAAATGATAAAGTCCTTAAAAATTTTGGATATGTTTCTGAATAAGATTGATTTTATTAAAAATTTACGATAACTTAGTGGTATGTTAAATAAAATATTAGTTCAAAATTATATATTAATTGACAAGCTAGAACTTGAATTTTCTAATAAATTGAATATTATAACAGGGGAAACAGGTTCAGGTAAAAGTATTTTAATTGGCGCAATAGATGTTGTTTTTGGTGCGAAAACTACAAAAGAATGTATCAAGACAGGTTGTGACAGAGCATATATAGAACTATCTTTGTTTTTAAATCAGCCAATAAATGATTTATTAGAAGAAAATGGTATAGAAAATTACGGAAATGAATTAATAATATCAAGAGAAATTACAAATTCAGGTTCTCGTTCCAGAGTTAATGGCACATTAGTAAATCAAGATTTTATAAAAATTTTAAGAGATAGGTTTATTGATATACATTCACAACATCAAACATATTCATTTATGCAACCTAAATATCATATCAATTTACTTGATTCTTATGCAAAAGCTACTTGTGCAAATCTATTCGAAGAATATTCTTCATTATATTCAGATTATGTTGAGCTAAAACAAAAATTGGATAATGCAAAGAATGCAAATACTTTATCAGAAAATCAAATTGAATTTTTAAAATTCCAAATAGATGAGATTGAATCAGCAAATATCCAATCAATAGATGAAGATGTAAAATTAGAAAATGAGCTTGCAGTATTAGATAATGCTGAAAAACTAAAAGAATTAACAGGTTCAGTTGCATGGACAATAAGTAACGATGATGATTCTATTTTGAATGCATTATCTCAATTAAAAATGAATCTATCAAAAGCTTCAAGAATGGATTCTAACTTAGAAGAATCAGAAACAGAATTAATAAATGCGACAGAAATATTGAAAGATCTTGCATCATCTTTAAGAGATTATTCTCAATCTTTAGATAACGATACTGAACGTTTAAATGAAATACAAGAAAGATTATTTAATTTAGATAAACTCAAAAGAAAATATGGTTCATCATTAGAAAATGTCTTAAAAACATTAGAACAATTACAAGAAGAATATTCTTCAATTCAAAATTTTGAATCAAATATTGAAGAATTAGAACAAAAACTTACAATAGTAACTTCAAATTTAACTAAATTAGCTAAAGATATTTCCGAAAAAAGAAAGATGTATTCAGAAGTATTGTCAAGTTTAATTGTGGAAAAGTTAGAAAAATTAGAACTACCTAAAGTTCAATTCAAAATTGATGTACAGGAAACATCATTAAATAAATATGGAATGGATGATGTTGAGTTTTTAATATCAACAAATGTATCAGAACCATTAAGACCTTTAGCTAAAGTTGCTTCAGGTGGTGAAATATCAAGGGTTATGTTGGCATTAAAAACAATATTTGCACAACACGACGATATTGATACAGTTATATTTGATGAAATTGATACAGGAATTTCAGGTAAAACTTCGCAAAAAGTTGCAGAAGAAATTGCAGAATTATCAAATAATTGTCAAATAATAATGATAACTCACCAAGCAATTATTGCTTCAAAGGCAGATAAGCATATATATGTTAAAAAGGTTCAAGGTGATAGTACACAAGTTGGTATATACATATTAAATGAATCCGATAAACTAAAAGCATTGGCAGAACTTGCAAGTGGAGAAGTTACAGATAAATCTATTGAATTTGCCAAAACACTTGTTCATTAAATATCCCCACAAAGTATTAGTTAAGTTGTAGATTATTAAATAAAAAACTTCGTGTATTCTTAAAATATGAACACAGGAAGTATGAAACTTTTATTAATCGTCTGCTTATTAGGGATTTTATCTCCCGTATATTCTGCCTGCTCAATTGATATCTCAACTTATTGTTCCGGAGATATTGACAACAGGCAGAATATATTCCTTAATCGGGATAATATATTTATAACTCCATATTTGAAAAAATCTTATATTTATATACCTAAGTTTGACATTTTTTAGAAAATCCTTAATACATTTAGTGGATATTTAAACGTGTGTATTAAAGATATCTGTTAAAAGGTCGTCATCTTAATTGAGGTGAGGTAAGGTACATGTTTTCAGAAATGTTACAAGGGTTATTAAATTCAAGCGGACAAGCAAAAGCTATGCAACGTTATACTCAAATGAACAATTACGTTAATAGTTTGACTGGTCAGCAAGCAATTGTAAAAAATAATCAAATTAATTTGCCTCCAAAAGATTCTGTACAGTCATTTGATAATGTACTAAAATCAACTGCAAAATCTCAATTTGGAATGTTATTGAAAAATAAAGCTGCAGAAAAAGTAAATGCATCTTTATATAATCCAGGAATCCCATCAAATATAAACATTTCAAAAAGACCTTCTAAAACTGAAATATTAGGTATTATAAACGAAGTCTCAAATAAATATGATGTTGATCCTAAATTAATTGAAGCTCTAGTAAAACAAGAATCAGGATTTAATCCAAATGCAAAATCAAAAGCAGGCGCTTTAGGCTTAATGCAATTAATGCCATCAACAGCAAAAGGTCTAGGTGTTACTGATCCAATGGATGTAAGACAAAATATTGAAGGTGGTGTTAAATATGTTAAATCTATGTTAGATAGATTTAATGGAAATATAATACTAGCATTAGCTGCATATAATGCAGGCCCAAATGCTGTAAAAAAATATGATGGAGTTCCTCCATACAAAGAAACTCAAAATTACGTAAGATCAATACTTGCCAACTATCTATAATATAAAATGTTAATTTTTGTAACGCTAAAAAAATAAAATAAGGCAATTATTTAAAAGATATATACTTTATATATAAGTAACCCTTATTTTACGGAGGATAACCCATGAGATTTGATGGCGTACAAACAACAGGTTCTAAGTTTGATTATTCCGCAGGAGTAATTAAGCGTAAAGAAGAAGAGGATGAACCAATAAGAAAATCTACAAATCCGTTAGCTCATTTAGCAAATCAACTTGGCAATTTTCTTGCACAAGGAATAATGAATCCAACAGCATCCGATACAACAAATAGTTCATCATCTGCATTTAACCAATAGTAATATTTACAATAATAATGTTTGATATACAATAAACCCATAAAGGGTGATGTATGTTATTAACATTAGATATTGGGAATACAAGTATAACAATTGGTATCTATAGTAATGATAAATTGTTAGAAGTAAAACGGATACCTTCAAATATTCATTTTTCTAACAAAAAATATGAGCAATTGCTATTTGATACTGTTGGAGATATAAAAGTTACAGATTGTATAATAGCATCTGTAGTAAACGGACTTGATAAGACCTTATTTGAGGCTGTTAAGTCCATTTATTCTGTAGAGGGTTTGATTTTATCAACTAATTTAGATATAGGTATCAAATTAAAACTTAAAGACAATAATGAAATTGGAGCTGATAGGATAGCTAATGGTATTGCGGCATCAAGATTATATAAATTACCTGTTATTGTAGTTGATTTTGGAACTGCAAATACATTTGATATTGTAAATAAAGAAGGCGAATTTGTAGGTGGGGTAATTGCGCCAGGTATTAATACCCAATTAAATTCATTGAGTAAATGTACATCAAAGTTACCTAATTTAGATGCAACAATTTCTGAAAAAGCAATAGGTGATAATACAATAGATGCCATATTATCAGGTGTAATACGTGGTACAGCTTGCATGGTAGAAGGTTTAATATCTCAATGTGAAAATGAGCTTGGTGAAAAAGCTACTATAGTTGCAACAGGTGGTTTGTCAGGCCTGATCTCAAATTATATGAATAGAAAATTTGATTATGTTAATCCTATTCTTACTCTAGAGGGGCTAAAGGAGCTTTATAAACTAAATCAGAATCAAGCACATTTACAACATCAAGTCCTTTAAATTTGTAAAGTGTTTCAAAGTTTCCAAGAGCTTTTTCTCTTGCAACAATTGCACCAATCATAGCTTCAAGTGCACCAGCTGGAATCATATTTGTAGGAATATCGTTGAATCCAAATTCAGATTTTAAAATATTTTGTAAAAATTTACAGTCTGCTGGAGAACGTTGTTTATAATTAGAATAAAGATTTAATTTTAATTTTGATAAATATAAATCGTATCTTGATATTTCAATTCCGTTTTCAACAAGATTAGAAAAGTAATCACAACCTCGTGTTGAAAATCTTTGAGTCCAATTATCTACGTTAATAAAATCAAGTTTATTTGTTGTATTAATTAATTGGTAAGGTTTAGATAATATTCTCCATTTTCCGGTCATCAATGTATTGTCCCAAGGTAGTGAAACACATATTTTAGAATATTTTAAAGAAGAATAATTATCAAAAAAATGTTGAACATCTTTCATTGTAAAAAATTTATCAACAAGAATAAGAGTATTGTTTGTATCTAATACTGCAATACCTGTTTCTATTGTAGCCGAAGGGGCTAATGACAAACCTATGTAATATTCAATCATAATTCTAAATCTGTATTCTGTGGTAACTGATTATCTAAAGTATTATTATTTGTATCTTTAAACTTTGGTGTTTGAATACTGTTATATAAATCTTTGTTATCAAGATTTATTCCTTGGCTTTCAGCATAGTCTCTCATATCAATAATTTTCTTTTTATCAATATGTTGTGTATTCATTAAAGCTTTTGCTGCCGGAGAAATGTTGTGTTCTGATTTAATTTGAGATACAAGGGCTTTTCTTTTAGATTGTAATTCTATTTGTTCTTCTTTATTCATAGAAAGAATAGGATTTTGAATTTTTTCTAAAGAATTGAATTTATTTTTTAATACCATTATCTCAACTCTTCTGTTAAGTATATTATTATTTTTAGAGCTATTAACCGGTCTTGTATCCGCAAATCCAACGGCAGTAAATAATTTTGGGTTGAATTTGAATCTGCTAATCATATATCTAACAATAGTACAAGCTCTAGCACTTGATAATTCCCAGTTAGACGGATATTTAGCAGAAGAAATAGGAACACTATCTGTATGGCCTTCAACTCTTATACAATGCATAACAAATTTTTCATAAATTAAAACTCCAATTTTATCAATAAGTTTTTTTGCTTGAGGAGTAAGTTCTGCAGAACCTGACTGGAATAAATATTTTTCATCAAAAGATATTAATAATCCTTGATCTGTTATTTCTGCATTAACACCGTCTAACTCTCCTTCTTTTTTTAATTGATTTACAGACTTTTCAATTTCTTCAAAAGATTGTGATTCATACTTAGCACTAATATATTCGGCCATTAATTCTTGAATAAAAGCATTTCCGGAAGACGAATCCAATATGCTCTGACCGGAATCAAGAACTCCGTCATTTCCTTGTAAAATTGACATTTTAGAGAAAGCTTTTTGTAAAGATTCGTCAATTTTACTAAGTTCGGCTACATCTGTTTGCGATAGAGCATATAAAACAACGAATGTTGCAAATAGTAATGTAATAAAGTCAGCGTATGAAACTAACCAACGTTCTAAATTTTCATGTTCCGGTGCTTTTTGTTTTTTAGCCATTATTATTTCCTTTAAATCTGAGTATTACTTGCTGTAGCACCAAGAATAAA
>CALVEW010000034.1 GCA_944326645.1 Candidatus Gastranaerophilales bacterium | reverse complement strand
TTACAACAAAAGTAATACCTAAATTTTCAAAATTTTCTATTAAACTTATAATAATTTCTAAAGATGTCTCATCTATTAAATCAAAATTTTCTATAAAAATCACAGAATCTTTTTGAAGTTCAATAAACTTTAAAAAGATTTCCATATAACATTGCAATACATCTTTAGGATCAACATCATCTAACTGCCCGTGAACTAACAAGTTATATACATACTCATTCTGATCAAAAGCTGAAAGTTTTTTCTTTGAATTATTATCCAAATTAGCTAATTTAGTATCAATAGACAAATAAGAAGCTATTAATTCTTTAAAACAAGCATATGGATCATACACAAACCCTTCAGTACAAACCACATGCAATATATTCTTTTTATTTAATGCTGCTAATGTATTTTTTAGAGTTAATGATGATACTGATAATTTTGGACTTGATTTAATAGCAATAAAAGAATTTTCAGCCAAAATACCTGCTATAGTAGATGGAATGTCTATACCCTGAACAGACATAAATTTACATTTTGTAGATATATCTATAACTTTATCGGCATAAAGATCTATTACTTCCTCTTCTTCTGTTAAATCAGATAATTTTGGTAATTCTTTAGGCTTTGTCAAAATATTTGTTTTTTCATTTTCTTCTTCTTCAACTATAGGTGTTAATTGATCTTTTATAGGAAAGTCATAAAATTCTAATAATTCATCATTTACCTGAGATGAGTATATCATCTCTAATTTATACTGACGAGAAATAATACTGTTTATATACTGATCTGTTATTAATTGAAGGCCATCAGCATAATCTTCCTTCTTTGCATCAGTATTGATTAGCTTAATATTTAAACCGGTATTAAATGAATCATTATCATTATCTAAAGTTCGTTTCAAAATAGTCATTTTACAAGCCAATTTAATACCTTTGGCTTTTTTGAATTTATAACTTATTGCAGCAATCCTATCCATTAACTCAATTGCAGATTTAACCGCTTTATTGACAGAACTGGACATTGAAAATTCTTTATAATACTTTATGATAAAATTATTTTCTATTAATTGAGCCCTATTATCCTGCTGTGAAGCGTAATTAAATATAAAACCTTTTAATTTTTTATAAAATTTATTAAATATTTGTTTATTCTTCAAAGCAGGACGCAAATCTTCTAAATTAGGGAATGTAATAGCTAAACATGCAAACTCTTCAGTTTCGGCTTCATTCATTGAAATACTTTTGTATGTACTAAATCCACACTTCTTACAAACACCGTTTATAGTCTTATTAATTTGCCCACAATTATGACATTTACTTATAATTACAAAACCACACTCAGGACATAATGGAGTCCTACTTAATTTATGACAAATTGGGCACTCCAATAAAAGCACCTTCTTACAATGAGGACAAATTTTATCACTTTCGCTTACGTTATTACCACATTTTGGACATTCCATAACTGTTATTATATTACTATAAAAGATGGATGGCAAGAAAAACTATAACGTATTAAAAAACTCAACAATATTATTTTGCTTGGTTTTATCCTCAACTATAAACATTATTGTCTTATCTTTTGACAATTCACCTTTGACGATTTTTATTGAACTCTTTGCCAATCTAAACTGCTTTGAGAAATATTCCAATATAAACTTATTAGCTTTGTTATCAACAGGAGGAGCTGTTATTTTAAATCTTATACGATTTGAATCATTTATCAAATCGACTTTTGATGAATTAGGAACAACACGTAAATCAATTAATATACAATCCTCTTTTACTGTTAAAAAGCACATTATATCATTCTCACAATACCGGTTACCAAGCCTATTAAGCTTATATCATTTAAATCAGACTCTTTTATTATCTTATCGCTATATGAATTATTGTCAGATTTTACAATTATTTCATCAACATTTTTGGATAACCTTTTAACAAAAAACTCGTTTTTATAACAGAATACATAAACATTATTATCAATTATCTGCTCACCATTACAATGTTCTATCAACAACTTATCGCCATCATTGATAAATGGGGACATACTATCACCTCTTGCATTAATCATTGAATAATCCTTAGAACGAGAATACCTTGAAAAAAATTTCTGAGGCATAGATATAACTTCTTTATCTTCAGAAAAAACTATTGCTCCATTCCCACAACTGGCAAAAACATCAGGATAATAATTTATTAAAACCTCATTAGAGGATACACCCTTAACCTGATTTGTGATATTCACATTAAAATATTTTTCTATTTTTGCCAACTCTGATACAGTTAATTCACTATCATTCTTTATTCTATTACTGATAGTCTGACGTGTTATACCCAAACTGTTTGCAATCATTGTTTGGTTGACTGGCTCACCCAAAGCAGTAGTTAATAACATTGTTAAATTTTTTATTTTCATTTTAGAACCTTTTTGTAAAATACATATTGACATTTGTAAAATAATGTTTTACTATAATCTTACAAATGTATTTCATTAATTTACATTATCTTACACAAATGTAAATGTCAAGCTTATTATAATAATTAGGGGGAGTATTATGAATTTATTTAAACGAGGGAAAAACTGTAAGCAAAATGACAAAATTATTTTTGTTATAACTGAAAAATTAAAACCTTGGATTGTGATAAATTGCCTTGAAAAAGAAAACTACATTATTACTGAAAAACAAGCTGAAACACTTGCTAAAGTAATAATCAATCAAGCAATTAATCTTAATGTTTTAGAAGACTTGCTAAAAAAAATAAAATTTATATAAATAATAAATTTGTTATAAAGCAATAAGGGAAATTATGAATGAAAAAATATATACCTCAAATCCCAGAAGAAAATCTTTATAAACTTTATACTAAATTTGGTTACTCTGCTCTTGGATACTACTATGCAATTATTCAAGAATTAAAGTTAAACAACTTTACGTATAAACTTAGTAAACTAAATTCTCTGGCAAGAAAATTAAAAATTAAATATATTATACTCAAAAACTTTATTGATGAATGTTCAATAATCAAAGACAATAATGGCATTACACTTCTGTCAAAAAACAATCAAATATTTTGGTCCAAACACCTATTTGAAAATATAATTGAAATAAAAAACAATGATACAAAGAAAAAAAGAGGAAGAAAAAAAATACCAATAAAAAAGAGCATTAAAATCATCAATGCTCCATATGTAAATATAACAGAAGAACAACTTGCTAAACTTAATTTCAAATACGGAACTTTATTCATCAAAAAAGCAATTGAAATACTCAATGAATGGCTTAAAGCAAATAGTAAAGAAGCAAAAAAATACATCAATAAAAATAATTATGGACATTTTAGAAAGGATAGTTGGTTAATATATCAAACAAACTTATATTTTGAAAGAATGAATTTTATAAATAACTAAATAATTAATAAACTTTTGTAACAAATAACATTTTTTTATAGACAAAGTATACATCTAAGATATATACTTATATAGTAAGGTTAGAAACCTAAGGGATATTAATTATTTTTATCGTTTATATAAATAATAATTAAGAAAACAAGTATCTATATGAAATTGTAATAGTTGTTAGGCTGTCTATGACAGTCTTTTTTTTATTACAATATAGAACCAATTATTTTCTTATAAGCCAATCTTTTTGAATCAGTTCATTTAACATATAAAAAGAACCACATACAACCGTTAAAATATCATCTGAAAATTCTATCTGATCCATTGATTTTAATTCTTTTGAATAATAAATACAAATATCTTGTAAAACATCAACAGGACAAGCATTTTCAGAATTAAATTTATAGAAATAAATTTCAGGCGGATTATCTTCATACCTATCAAAATCAAATAATAAATCAACCATTTTACGGTAATCTTTTGTCTTTAGACAGCCAAAAATAAATCTTTTTTTAACATCAGGAAAATACATATTGAGATTTTCATTCAATACTTTTATTCCATTAGGATTATGTGATCCATCAATAATTAAATTCTTATCTTTTACATATTGGAATCTACATATATGATTTACTCTCATTAACCCCTTAATAATAGTATTATCATCAATATTTTTAAATAATAATCTTATAGCTTCAATTGCAAGAGCCAAATTTTCTTGTTGATGAACACCATTTAACGATAGAGAATTAAAAAACTGAGGTTCAACATAAGGAGTTGTTAATACAAACAATGAATTTAACTCATCAGCTCTATCCTTAATCGGCTCGTATGGTTCAGAAGTTATTACAGGACAACCTTCTTTTATTATACCTGCCTTCTCATATGCAATCTTATCTTTTGTATCACCAAGTCTTTCGGTATGGTCCAAATCAATATGAGTTATAATAGAGCATAAATTCTTAGAAATAACATTTGTTGCATCCAATCTTCCACCCAAACCTGTTTCAAGAATTGCAACATCTACATCATTGTCATCAAAATACTTAAACATCGCAACAGTAAGAATTTCAAACTCTGTCAGATGAATCTCATTTTTATCTGCTAATTCAATTACATCTACTACATATTTTGCGAAATCATCTTTCGATATATCAATATCATTAATTTTTATTCTTTCAGTATATTCAAATATATGAGGACTTGTATACAAACCTGTTTTATAGCCTGCAGCAGTTAAAATTGCACTCAAAATAGCTGCCACAGATCCCTTACCATTTGTTCCCGCAATTTGGATACACTTAATCTTTTCTTGAGGGTTACCCAATAAATCTAAAACTCTTAAAGTTCTTTCTAACCCCAAATCAATAAAAAATTTGCCCTTTGAAGTAAGCAACTCTATAGCTTGTTCATATCTTTCCATACTAATGTTTCTCTAAACTTATTTCCCAACCATTTGCATTTTCATAATTGTCATTATTAGGCATTTCATCATTATTTATAGTATTTTTAGGAATATACTCTTCTTCCTCTTCAGCAGGAGCAACAAAAGGAATTCTAAACCCAAATGTAGCACCTTCACCTAACTTAGACTGAACAAAAACTTGACCGTTATGATGTTTTTCTATTGCAATTTTAACCAAATGAAGCCCAAGACCTGTACCTTTAACAGTATGGGTATCGTTTTCAACTCTGAAAAATCTGTCAAATACTTTACTTTGATATTCTTCTGCAATACCAGGTCCTTGATCTTCAACACTTACTTCTAAATAATCATTAACTCTTGAGCGTTCTGCTCTGATTTTTATTCTTTTTCCATCAGGAGAATATTTAATCGCATTTGATACAATATTTGTTAAAGCTCTTGTTATACATTCTTTATTCAACATTACTTTAGGCAAATCAGGTTCTATCATAATAGAAAATACTAAATTATGTTCTTCTGCCAATATTTTAACCTGCTCTACACATTCATTTATAATATCAACGATATTTTCTAAAGTCTTAACCGGTTTAACGTTTTGAGATTCATATCTTGAAAAATCTAAAATATCATTTACCATTGTATTTAAACGTATAATTTCTTGGTTCATAACTCCAATAAATTCTTTTTGAGTATTAAAATCAAAATCATTTCCATAGTTATATAGAGTATCAATATAACTTCTTAAAACTGTAACAGGTGTCCTCAACTCGTGTGAAACATTAGAAATAAAGTTAGCACGCAACTGCTCCATTTCAACTTCTTTAGTAACATCTATTAAGACTATGATATATCCGACATAATCTCCATTTCGTGAGAACATTGGAGAAATTACAGATTTAATAACATTTTTAGCTACTTCAATATTAAATGACAAAGGAGCATTTTCCATATCGTCTAACGGAGTATCCTTGAATAATTCTATTTTTTCTTTAAAGCATAATTCACCATTAGTATCGCAATACTGTTGAATTTTACTGTTAAGAATATCTTCATCTGTAACTTCTAATAATTTTTTACCTTGTTCATTAATAAGAACAACATTGTCATGATTATCACAAACAACAACACCATTTGCAATACTCATTAATACAGCTTCAAGCTTATTTCGTTCCAATGTAATACTTTCCATTGTTTGTTCGTTATATTTACTTAAACGATTAGACATTCTATTAAAAGCATCACATAATTCTTGAATTTCTTTACTTGAATCTTTGCATTCAATATTATAACCAAATTCACCGGAAGATATTTTTTGAACACCTTCATGTAATTGTTTTAATTCTCTTGTAATAAGAATTGTATCCATAAACACGATTGCAATAACAGCAAGCCAAGCAACAATAAAAGCAAAAACTAAAGAAGCACGTGTCGTTGTTGAGATTTTATCAATGATTGAACCGGACAAACCAACCATTACAGACCCAACAATAGTAGAGTCAATTCCCTTCTTTAGAACCATAGGGGAACTTACAGATATTTTCGCATTCTGAGCTTGGTTATAATAGCTATCACGACTTGAATAAATTATATTTGAATTTGCATCTCGAAATTCAATAAAAGCAATATCATTATTGCTTCTTAGTATAGAATCAGAATGAGCTCTTAAAGTTTCAGCCTTCGCAGTTTCCGGAATATCTTTAGTAATTTCAACACTTTCAATCGCTAAAGTTTTAGATAAAATTTGACCAAAATTTTTATAACCTGTATTAAGATTTTGTTGGATATTTAATACCGCAAGTCCGGCAATAAATATTAACAAGATTGTACTTAATACAAAACCTTGAAGAATAAGTTTTCTCTGTGCTGTCATTCCTTTAAAAGCCAATTTATTATCCATACCCCGAATTATATCGTGTAATACTATCTAGAGCAAATAACTCTTGCAACATGTACACCTGATGCAGAAGCTTGAATCAAACCTCTAGTAACTCCGGCACCATCACCAATTGTAAATAAGTTTTTGACTCCTTCTGTTTCTAAGTTATTTGTTAATTTAACTCTTGCTGAATAGAATTTAACTTCAATACCATATAATAAAGTATATCTTGAAGCTGTTCCTGGTGCAATTTTATCTAATGCAAAAAGCATTTCAATAATACTTGTTAGCTGTCTATACGGTAAAACCAAGCTTAAATCACCAGGAGTTGCACATTTTAAAGTAGGTTCTATAATACTTGATTTGATTCTATCAGGAGTAGAGCGACGACCATCTAATAAATCGCCAAATCTTTGAACTAAAATTCCACCACCTAACATATTTGCTAATGATGCAATTCTTTGACCGTATGCAATTGGTTCTTTAAATGGTTCTGTAAACTGTTCACTTACTAATAATGCAAAGTTTGTATTTTTAGTTTTAATATTTGCATAACTATGACCGTTTACAGTTGCAATACCGTTATAATTTTCTTGAACGACTTCTCCATTTGGATTCATACAAAATGTTCTTACTGCATCACCAAATTTTGGAGAGTAATAAATTAATTTTGATTCATATAATTTATTAGTAATAGGTTCAAATACAGGGGCAGGAAGCTCAACTCTAACTCCTATATCTACAGCATTATTAACCATACCTATTTTATTTTTAGCAAATTCATGTGTTAACCAATCAGCACCTTCGCGTCCCGGAGCAATAATTGTATATTCAGCTCTTATTGTTTCCCCATTATCAAGAACAATACCTTTTACTTGCTCACATTCTACAATTAAATTCTTTGCTGAAACATTATTTAAAATAGTAATTTTATCCATCAAATAATCTTGCATATTTTTCAATACGTCAAGACTTCTTTCTGTACCTAAATGTCTTACAGGAGAGTGAACTAATTTTAACTCTGCAAGTGCTGCTTGATGTTCAAGTTCATCAAATATTTTTCTATCAGTCCCAAAAACTTCATCTGTAGCACCATATTCAAGATAAAGTTTATCTGAATAATCAATCAAATCTTCAACTTCTTTTCTTGACATATAATCAACTAAGTGACCACCAACATCAGGAGTAAGTGTCAATTTTCCGTCAGAGAAAGCTCCTGCACCACCCCAACCGCAAAGAAGTCCACATTTTTTACAAGAAGGACATTTTGCATAACCTTCACGAAGTAAACATTTTCTATCCTCTATTTTGTCACCTTTTTCAATTAAAACAACTTTCCAATCAGGTTTTAGCTTTACTATTTCAAGCGCAGAAAAAATCCCGGCTGGGCCAGCTCCAATAATTGCAACGTTATACATAAGTCCTCTCCTAAGTTATCTATTACTTATTTACGATAGACTAAACATAAGAAAATATAAAGTAAATTTTAATTATTATTACAAAGTATACAAAATTAACATGTTTATAATATAATCATCATGAGGATTATTTATGTTTAATGAAACAAAAACGCATGAAATTACTGTCGATACAGTAATACTAACAATTAAAAACGATGAATTAAAGGTGTTATTAGTCAAAAGAGACAATGAACCATTTAAAGGTAAATGGGCAATCCCAGGTGGTTATGTTCGCATGTCTGAAGATTTGGATGCTGCAGCCATGAGAATTCTTAAAGAAAAAACTAATGTAGATAATATTTATTTAGAACAATTATATACATTTGGCGATCCTTTAAGACACCCTGTATCAAGGGTTATAACCTGTGCTTATTTTGCACTTATTAGAGCAGAGGACGTTAATGTTGTAAATGCTGATAATGTTGCATGGCATAAGGTTGATGATTTACCTGCTTTGGCATTTGACCACAAGGAAATTATTCAATATTCTTTAAAAAGAACAAGAGAAAGATTAGAAATGTGTCCTGTTGCATATCAATTATTAAATGAAAAATTCACATTAACTGAAATGCAAAAAGCATACGAACTTATTATGGGTAAGAAGCTGGATAAAAGAAACTTCAGAAAGAAAGTTATCCAAACTGAAGGTCTTAGAGAGTTAGAAGAATTTTCTAAATCTACATCTAAAAGACCTGCCAGACTATACACATTTGATAACATCAGACTGAATTCAAAACGTGCACATTTTATTAAAAAGGAGAAAAAATGTTAGGATTTGTTTGGGCAGTTCAAGTTTTATCAGCTTTATTACTTATATGCTTAATATTATTACACTCACCTAAGGGCGATGGAATCGCAGGATTTGGTGGTGCATCTCAAATGTTTGCATCTCAAAAAGGTGCAGAAAAAAGATTAAATAAGATTACTGCAATAGTTGCTGTAGTATTTCTTGTTTGTGTATTTTTATTAGGATTTGGTATCGTTAAATAATTAATGAACGAGATATTTTCAAGAAATGAACTTTATTGGGGTAAGACAGCACAAGAGAGGCTGTCTTTATCGCATGTTGCAATATTTGGATTAGGCGGAGTCGGAGGATATTCTGCTGAAATGCTTGCAAGAGCAGGAGTCGGAGAATTAACAATTATTGATTTTGATACTGTTTCAAAAACAAATATTAATCGACAAATTATTGCTCTTAATTCTACTATTGGAGAGAAAAAAACAAAACTTTTTGAAAATAGACTAAAAGACATTAATCCAAATATTAAACTTAATATAATTGACGATTTCTATACAGAAAACAATTATAATTTTTCTGCAGATTTTGTTATTGATGCAATTGATACAATGAGATCAAAAATCTCATTATTAGAATATTGCGTAAAAAGTAATATACCGGTTATAAGCTCAATGGGTGCAGGAAACAGGATTGACCCTACAAAGCTATATATTTCTGATCTTTCAGAAATAAAAAATAAAAAAGCACCATTTGTTTCTAATGTTTTATATCAACTAAAAAAAAGAGGGATTGAAACAGGTATAACAGTTGTAACAAGTGAAGAAACACCAACAGTTCAAGAAAAAATCTCAGAGGTTGAAAATATAACAACAAATTCAGGTGAACAAATTGAGTTTACAAAAATTATTCCATCTTCAACCCCATTTGTTGCATCAACAGCAGGTATATATATGGCAAGTTATGTAGTTCAAAGGATAATAAAATGAATATATTAGTTACAGGAGCATCTAAGGGAATTGGTGAAAGTATTGCGAATAATATTGATGGGAATATTTTTGCAGTAGGAAGATGCGAGGAAAGGCTTAAACAATATCAAAACTATTTAGTATGTGATTTTGAAAAAGATGTTGAAATACTTGGCGAATACATCAAATCAAATAAAATTGATATTATAATTAATAATGCAGGGGAATACATATATAAAGAAGCGGATTCAAACACACTCGAAGATATCGAACGATTAACAAGAGTTAATTTAGAAATCCCTATGTACATAATTTCACAAGCATTACCATATATGAAAGAACAAAAATGGGGTAGAATAATAAATATCGGTTCAATATCAGGAGTAATGGGCGAAGCAGGAGCAAGTATTTATTCAGCAACAAAAGCAGGTTTAATTGGAATGACAAAAGCGATAGCTCTTGAAGTTGCTCAGTACAATATAACCATAAACACAATAAATCCTGGTTGGGTAGAAACAGATTTAGGAAATTCTTCTGTTGAGAATTCCGAGTTTTCAAAAGAAGAAATTGTTGACTGTATCCCACAAAAACGTTTTGTACAACCAATTGAGATTGCCGGCATGGTAAAATATTTAATATCAGAAGAAGCCAAAGGAGTTACAGGTCAATCAATTAACCTATGTGCAGGCTTAAGTGTTGGATATTAGTCAGGATTTTGCATAAAATCAACAAGTTTAATATATGCATCATTCAATGTTTCAGGAAACTCATCTGATTTTAGGATTTCCATTATTTTATCTTTATGACCTGCACCAATTAACATATCAGCTTTATAATCACCTGCAGGAGCATAAACTGCTGCTTGAAGAAAACGTTGTTTTTCATCCGGCACATCTTCTTTTGGCATTTTTAAAACTTTTAATTGGTACCTATCAATTGGCAATTTGGGATTATTATTTTTAAATTCTTCATAAACAGGAGCAAAATCACCGTATTCAGGAACTTCTCTTTCTGCTCTTTCGGTAACAGCATCAATCATATCATATACTTTATCTTCATAAGTTTTTTCAGAATCCATTTTGTTTACTCCATTTACTGAATGAAAATTTATATTAGTTGTGTTATTTATTCTATTATTCATAATTACCTCATTAATAATATAACATATTTTATTGATTAATATAAATATCAGGATTTAATTTTTTTGCTAAATAAGCAATAGTTTCAGGGAAATATCTTTGTAAGTAATATTTCCTAAATTCCAAACCATCACCTTGATTAGGAGTTGAAAGAATATTATTTGTTTCTGCAACAACTTCTCTAAGATTTTGATTCCCCCTAGACTGAAGATTATCTACAGATATGAAATATGAAATGAAATCACGTTGCAATGTTGGAAATTCTTTCATAAACGCTCCACGCTCTTTTTCATAAACTTGGATAAATTGTTTATCACCTCTTATAACATTCTTATAATCGTCAGAATTAATCAACCAATCCTTATTATGGCCAAATTCATGGAAGAAAGTAGAAATACCATTATGACCTTTGCCTAGCTCAATTATATTATATCCAGGAACATAATGAGCATTTCTTGATTGCATAGTTCCTATTGAATTAAGTTTTGTTTTAGCCATATTAAAAAATTCATGTCCTGGAATTTGTTTTATTATATCTTTAAATTCATCATAGTTATTTAAGGTAAATTCATCTAAATCAAAACGAACTTTTTCTCCTTTGGGGTTTGTAACAGTCATAACATTTAATTCATCAATTTAAATATCGTATTCCAAACCATTAATGGAACTTTTAAAATGCTTATCATCTACTACATCAAATGTACGTTTTTCATTAAGAAGGATATTGCCGGAAGAATCTGTTATCTTATAATCACTACTATATGAACCATCATTCTTATGATATGAGTTATACTCTGTTCTAGTTCCATTTGTAGAGGTAAAATTTCTATTTACAGATATATTTCCTGCTAAATCTCTTTCTGCTGTACTAATTGGATAAGTAATACCATCATTATCTCTAAAACGGACATCTAAAATTCCATTTATACCTGATTGAGATACATATTCAGTACCAATTTTTTTACCTTCTTTATCGACTAAAATTGTTATTTCTGATTGGAATTTACCGTTTTTAGCAATTACCTTTGTAGTTTTTCCTCGTTTTGCATCTGCTAATTTTGTATAAACATTATTTGATAATCCTGTTTTAACATTTTTTCTTCTTATTTCATATTCACTTTTTTCATTTACATTTCTAGGATTAATTTCAAAAACCCTTATTGAATTATCTTTAAATCGCATAGTTTGACGAACAATTCCTTGCTCTACTTTTATATCAACAGTAACAAGATTT
>CALVEW010000033.1 GCA_944326645.1 Candidatus Gastranaerophilales bacterium | reverse complement strand
CTTAAAAATTCCCAAGCATTATCTTTTGCATATTGTTTCACTAAATTTGCAGAATATTTTACACCTTGATAATTTTTAATATTATTAGCTTCCTCAGCAATTTTAAGCCCAGTTTTAGGATTTGCTTTAAAATATATATTATAATTTGTAATAGTATTCATACATCCTCACACATATATATAATATCTCTAAACATAGAAATTTAATATATTATATGAAATTCGTTACAAATTAAAACATTTTTATTACAAGTTTTTGAAAAAACTTTGAATATTATTATATTATCAACATCAATTTAAACAAATTATTAAATCATAAAATAATAAGAAAGTAGACCCACGTTAATGGATCTACCTGCTATTTGATATTTACTTAAATCAACTTTTCATACCCAATTCTTACATTCTGTCGAAGATTTCAAATATTGCATCTTCTGATAATCCAAGAGCTGTCATTTCATCAAAAGCAGCTTCAAAATCAGCCATATAACCTGCAATTCTGTCTTCTGTCCCTTTTGTTCCATCTACCGGTTTCTTTGCTGTAACTTTGATGTCAATGTTTTTTGTTGCCATAAAAGTTAAAACATCTTCGCCTGAAACTTGTTGTTCTGCAGGTTTGTTATCTCTTACTTCTGCTTCTTTTTTATCTTCTGCTTTTGATTCCTCTTTTTTTACTGGTTTATTTAATGCTGCCATTTGTTGTGCTGCGAAATTAATTTTGTTAAACTCCATAATTTTACTCCTATAATCGACTTTCTTTCTATAGTTTCTACTACGGCATTTTTTTTTTAATCTTTAGGATTTTTTATTTAATCGTTACAATTGTTTACAATAGCTAAATACTTTTGTATAATACTTAAATAAAAGGAATTAATACAATGGAAAAACAAAGAATCCTTATTATTAGCCTAGGAGAACTAAAAGATACAATTTTTACCCTGCCTCTAGTTACATCTTTAAAAAGAGATGGGCATATTGTTGATTTTTTAACAGCTGAAAAAGGGTTTGAAATCGTAAACAAAAATCCTTGTATTGATAGAGTATACCTTGCAGCAGTAGAACAATGGCAAAAGAAAATGCCATATTTTGGAATTTTTGAAGACATCAAAGAAGTCGTAAATAAATTAAAGAAAAAAAACTATGATATTGCTATTGATTGCCAAATGTCATTTAGAAGTTTTCCTTTTATCTCACAATGCGGAGCAAAAAAGAGATTGACCTATTCTACAGCTAAAGGTTTTTCTGCTTGGGGAGGAAATGAATTTATTGATAAAAAATCTGATTTTAAAAATGTAAATACTCACAAAGTAGAAATAAATTTAAACTATGCAAGGTATTTAAATATTGAAACAAAATATGCAGAATTTATATTGCCGGAACTAAAGTACCCTTCTAAAGTTAAAATGGATAAATTTTTAAATTTTTCAGAAGAAAGACCAATAATACTTCTAGCTCCTGATATGAAACAAGGAGAAACAGGTTGGCATCCAAAAAGTTGGGTTAATTTAGTCAGTAACATATCAACAAAATACAATTTAGTCGTTGTCGGTGATAATCAAGACAACTTCTTAGCTACAAAAATGTCCCACAAAAATTTATCAAATATGTGTGGAAAAACAGTCTTGGAAGATTTAAGATATTTAATATCTATATCTGATTTAATTGTATCAAATAATTTAGACACCTCTGCAATTGCTTGGGCTATGAATAAAGAAAAAATCATAACACTATCAACCAATATAACACCAGGTTTATATAATCCATACGATTTAACAAACAAAAATGCAAGTTATACATCACTCACAGGTGAATTAGCTTGCCAACATTGTAATAACATCATATGTCAAAATGGAACATATAAATGTTCACATACACCAACAGTTGAAACAGTATTGAATACTATAAGTAAAGAAATGAATAAATAAATTTATTCTTCTATTTTCTTTCTTAAAGATTCATCAAGTTGTTCGATTTCATCATCAATTGAATCAGAGATATCACTATCAACATCATCTGCTTCATTTTTCTTCATTTCTTCAACAACCATTTTTGCCATCTCTACAGCAATTTCATGTCTTGTATTATCAGGGCAATTTTGTAACATACTGATAGCTGTTCTCAAAGTTCCATCTAAATCATACCAACGATTTTGACGAGAATCTTGTAAATCTACTTCTGTTTGAGAAATAATATCAGTTACATCTTCATATTGAGAATCTTCAATATTATGTTCAGTAATAATCTTAATTAAATTAAGTGCAATCTTAATTTGAGTATCATCATCTGATTCTTCTAATGTTTTCATTGCAGAAGATAACACAGGGTCTTTATCATACCAACGTCTTGCACTAGTAGTAAATTCTTCTTTCATCCTTGTTATCTCCTTTCTATTTAAGTTCCAGCTTATTAATTATACAATAGGATAGATAATTTGTAAATTATAAATGTTTAGGTTAATATACTAGGTAACGACTGTATTTGAAATAGATTGGAAGAAGATATGCTAATTGTAATGAGAGAACATGCCTCACAGGCTTGTGTTGATAAAGTAATTAATTTTATTGAAAGTAATGGATTTGAAACCCATTTATCAACAGGGAAATTACATACAGTAATTGGAGCTGTAGGCGACAAAGTTATTGACCCTAGAAATATTGAATTACTTGAAGGAGTTCAAGAAGTAATTAAAGTTTCATCAGGATTCAAACTTACAAGTAGAATGTTCCAATCAGAAGACTCTATCATTGAAGTTAATGGTGTTAAATTTGGTGGCAAATATACAGGTATAATTGCAGGCCCTTGTACAATTGAAAGTTATGACCAAATGGATAAAACAGCAGAAGCTTTATCAAAGTCAAATGTTAAAATTTTAAGAGGTGGAGCTTTTAAACCTAGAACTTCACCTTATGCATTCCAAGGATTAGGAGAAGAAGGGTTAAAAATTATAAGAAGTGTTGCTGATAATCACGGAATGGCTGTAACTTCTGAAATAATGGACACTTCTCAACTTGATTTATTTGAAAAGTATGTTGATATATACCAAATAGGTGCTAGAAACATGCAAAATTATAATTTATTAAAAGAAATGGGACATGTTAACAAACCTATTGTCCTAAAAAGAGGTTTATCAGCAACTTTTGAAGAGCTACTATTATCAGCTGAATATATATTATCAGGCGGTAACAGAGAAGTAATTCTTTGCGAAAGAGGTATTAGAACATTTGAGAAATATACTAGAAATACGCTTGATTTATCGGCAATTCCTGTAATCAAAAAATTAAGTCATTTACCTATAATAATAGACCCAAGCCATGGAACAGGATTAAGAGATAAAGTTGCACCTATGTCAAGAGCAAGTGTTGCCGCAGGTTGTGACGGGCTTATAATTGAAGTTCATTATAACCCTGAAGTTGCAATATGTGATGGGGCTCAATCATTATATCCAGAGCAATATGACGAGTTATATAAAGAATTAAAACAAATTGCACCAATTGTTAATAAAGAAATATATTAATTATTGTTAAAATTAAATATCAAAATAGCAAAAAAAAATATTATATGCTTTATAACAATATGGTAAATTTTATTCAACCAAACATCAAACCTTATAATTCTCAAAATTACAATATAAAAAATAATTATATTAGTAATACTTTACCCTGCAAATCAAATATTACTAAAAGTGATGTTTTTTTTAAAGGATTAAGTAAGCCATATAATTTAGCTAAAGCAAAAAAACAAGAAGATATTCCGGATGATGCTAATATCTTCTTATTTAACTGTAAAAATACAGTAAATTTACCGGAAGGGCGCTCTGCAAAAGAATGTATATTAACAGATAAAGGCTTTGGTTTTTGGGCAAAATTTTTTAATAGTGAAGATGGCAACAAAATGCTATTAAAAAGAAATGATGTTGAGTATGCTCACGGAGATTTAACCGGTGATAGCAGAACTTGTGGAGTAATTGAAGTAGATAATTCAAATGTTAATCAAATTGATAATGTAACAAATGTCAGACTAAAAAATAATGCTAATGTAAATTTTATTGATAAAGTTGATGAAATAGATGCATTTGACTCTACAATGGGAGATGTATCAATAAAAGGCGCAATACATCTTAATGGAAATACAAAATCCAATAAACTAAAAGCATTTACAGTAGTTTCATATCCTGGAGATAAAATAGGCAAGGTAGAATCTACATTCTTAGCTTGCAAAGAAAACTTGAATAAATCCAATACGTTTTCAGAAGTTGATGAAGCTTATGCTGAATCAGGAGCTGATATTACACAAGGAAAAATAAAGAAATTAAAAACAAAAGATTTAATATTCAATAACTCACTTGGTGGAGAAATTGATGCGGCTTACGGTATAGAATTTAATAATTCTGCTGTTGACCATTTAAAATTAAATTGCGTAAAAAAAATGACAGGTTGTAAAATTAAAAAATTTGATTTAAATAATACTTCAAATGAACTTAAATTTTATGATAAAGTTCAAATTGATGAACTTAACTTAAATAACGATGAATCAACATTTTTTATATTTCCAAAACAAGAATGGGGCGAAAAAACAAATAATTACATAAAAACAATAAATATAAAAACAATGCCTCCTTATGAAAATCCTAGACCTAAATTAAAAATACAAGGTGATATTGATATTGAAAAAGTTGTATTTCACAATAGCGCAGGAATATTAGAATTAACAAGAGAAGAAGATCCTAATAGAAAAATTAATGTAATTAATGGATACGTTAAATATAACGTACCACCTGATCCTGTTCCTGATTGTGACGATTTAGATTTATAGAAGGGAAATATTATATATTAAATACCTTTCTTGAGCCTTCTTCGTGATAAACACCACCACCACAAATAGTTTCTATAACCTTAAGAGTAAATTCTCTTGCTGCATCTTGATGATTTAAGAAAAACTCTCTGTTAGATAAATGTTTTATTTTAAATATTGCATTTTGCATTTTATCAGCAGGAATATATAAAGATGCAACTTCATTATCAAGAAGTCTTTTCATCTCTTCTTTTCTATCAGAAACACCTTCCATAATCTCATAGTAATTCCCATTTATTGCCATTATACGACCTGAGAATAAAGGTGGGTTATTTTCTCTAAATAAAGCTTGCGGTTCATAATTACATCTTGTGGTTAAGCTTATTTTATGCCACAAAATATTTATTGTAATTATTGTTTTTTGAGGATCATGTTCAACATAAATAGCTTCTGAAGAAACACCTCTTGAAGAGAATGATTTTTTCAAAGACTCAATAATAACCTTAAGATTTTCAATTGCATCATTGAATATTTCTGCAGTATTCATTGTAGCTTTTTGATAATCTAAAAACTGCTTATACATATGAGTTGATACAAGACCAACTCTTTCTTGAATCAAAGAATTTTTTCTGTAGTTGGATTCTGTATTATCAAAATTTTCGTAATTACTAGCCAAATCTATAATTTCTCCACTATGTTCATTTTACAATCAAAAATTCTTTTTTGTAAATAATTATAAAAGATTTCTTTACAAACATGAATAGATACTAAGGTTTATTTATTTTAATTAAAATTATAAGAATAATTCACATTGTTTATGATAATATAAAGATTGAAGGAGAAAATATAATGGGTTTAACATCATATTTAGGGATAGACGTTGGTTCTGTAACAACAAAACTTGCATTGGTTGATGAAAAAGGTCAATACATAGATTCATATATGCTAAAAACAGCAGGCAAACCGGTTGCAGCGGTTCAATTAGGTTTAAAACAAATTTTAGAACAAGCAACAAATGCAGGTAGAAACTATGACATTATGGGAGTTGGAACAACCGGAAGTGGCAGAAATCTTGCAGGAGCTTTAGTTGGAGCTGATGTAATAAAAAATGAAATTACAGCTCACGCAGTTGCTGCTGCAACTTATATTCCAGGAGTTCAAACAATTCTTGAAATTGGCGGACAAGATAGTAAAATTATCATCCTTAGAGATGGTATTGTAACAGATTTTGCAATGAATACAGTTTGTGCTGCAGGAACAGGAAGCTTTCTTGACCACCAAGCTCAAAGGTTAAATGTTCCTATTGAAGAATTTGGAGATACTGCATTAAAATCTACAAATCCTGCAAGAATCGCAGGAAGATGCGGTGTTTTTGCTGAAAGTGACTTAATTCACAAACAACAATTAGGTTATCCTGTCGAAGATTTATTATATGGACTTTGCCAAGCATTAGTAAGAAACTATTTAAGTAACTTAGCTCTTGGAAAAGAAATTTTACCAACAGTATCATTCCAAGGTGGTGTTGCAACAAATTCCGGCATGGTAAAAGCTTTTGAAGAAGAATTAAAAACAGAAATTGTTGTTCCTGACCACCACCAAACAATGGGAGCTATAGGAGCAGCTTTATTAGCAATGGAAAATCACCAATATACAGAAACACCAACAACTTTCAAAGGATGGGATGTTGGAAATATGCAATTCCAATCTATTACCTGCCAATGCAATGGATGTTCAAATAATTGTGAAGTCATAACAATTATTGAAGGAGAAACCGAACACCAACATGTTGAAAATATCAAAGATATCAAAGGTAATATAATAGCTCGTTGGGGCGGAACTTGCGGAAGATGGGATATTAATTAAACCTAATCATAAATTTATTAATAAAAAAGCTGAGATTAATCTCAGCTTTTTTATTGTAAGAACCAATTACATCTATCATCAGAACAAAACTCTTTTTCTAAATCGGCCATGAAATTCTTTCTCGTCATTTCAAATGTAATCGGAGTTATAGATATTTTATTTTTACGAATAGTCGCAATATCCGTATTCGCATCTTCAGGTTCACTTATTAATTCTCCTGCCATCCAATAATAAGTTTTACCTCTTGGATCAACTCTTTTTTCATAAGTATCGGTAAACATCCTTCTTCCAAGTTCCGTTATTGCAATACCTGCTATATCTTCTTTTTCTAACCCCGGAATATTTATATTTAAGATTGTTTTGTCAGGAATCTTATATGTATCTAATTGCTTAACAACTTTAGCAATAAATTCAGCAGCAACTTTAAAATCTTCAGGTTCTGAATGTAAACTAGCTAATGAAGCAGCAATACTTGGCACTCCTAGCATTGAACCTTCTATTGCACAACTTACAGTTCCCGAATACAAAATATCAGCACCTAAATTTGGCCCATGGTTTATACCGGATATAACTAAATCAGGTTGTTCATCAGGCGCAAGAATAGCATTGACAGCTATTTTTACACAATCACCCGGAGTTCCTGTTGTCATCCAACATCTTTTAGCACCATACAACGGATCAACTTCTTCAACTCTTAAAGGGGTATGCAAAGTTAATGAATGCCCCGCAGCACTTCTTTCTCTATCAGGCGCAACAACATAAACATTATAATTAGGTGATAGAGCTTCTATTAAAGCTCTTATCCCATTTGCAACTATCCCGTCATCATTTGATAATAATATATTCATTGAAATCCTTTCAAAATTATTTACAAGTCTAGTATAAATAATTTTCTATTTTTTATCAATTATATTAGGTTTAATATTGGTTGTTGGATTATTCTTGTTGGCAATTTTTTCTTTTTTTACTGATTTTTTGAGGATTGTATTTAGAACTGTTGGTAGAGCAAAACCTATAAGTCCCATATTTGTTAACAAGCTTATCCAATAAATTCCTGCACCTGCATTTTGAGTTCGTTTAATAAGTTTAGGGGATTCACCTTTAAGTTGATATGCTACATCTCTAAAGTTCTTTAGAGGTAATTTAAATCTTGTAAAGAAATTATTTTTCTTACCTTTAAGTTTATCAGTATCCATTATTTTAGTTTTAAGGAACTTATCTGAGGCTCTACCTAAAATGTTGTTAATTAGTGAATCTCCACAAGAATACATTCCAATTAGAGCTCCGTCTCTTAAGAATCTATCTTTTCTTTCATTTTTATCTCTAGATGCAATAACTTTTGAAGGATATGAAGTACCTACCCATACTCCATAATAAATTATTTTAGGCATATTAACTTCTTGTGTATAATCAAAAAGTTTTGCATTTTTATTAATTGATTTAAGTATCTTGTTTGTTGTATTCGGATTTTTAATTCCTTTATTTATAATTGTTGGAATTAATATAGAAGGAATAGTTGCAAGTAATGCTGAGGACAGCATTCTTTTATGTTTTTGTTTTTGATACTCTTTATCTGATAATTGTTTAGTATCTCCCATTTCATAAGTTGCAGAGAAACCTTTTTTATGTGTAATTCTTTCAGTTGCTTCTGTTACGATATATGGGGTTGCACACCATTGCCAAGCGGTTGAAAGAAAATCTTTTTTCAAAATACTATTATGAGCTTTTAGAAGTTTTTGTCTTAAAACTTCTTTATCAGGAAATCTTTCAAGTATATTGTTGAAATCATTTTCACAGTTTAATCTTTTCCCTGTTTCCTGTATTCCTTTGACCATTTTATCGCCGTCTTTATTTAAAAACTCTTTAGATACTTGAATAACTTTTCTTTCATTATTTTTAAAATTTTTCACAATACCATTTTTTAATAAAGCTTTCTTATTAAACCTTGGCAAAAGAACTAATGGTCCTAGAAATGATAAACTAAAAACAATACTAGACATTGATAAACGTTCTGCAGCTTCAGTTTTATTATTTGATTTTATAGCATGGGGAATACCACACCCGCCTAAATCAATCATTCCCCGATTTAATAAAGTGTGCTCTTGAACGTATTGAGTTGCATTATATAAAAACGAGTTTCCTACTCTCATATTTAGTATGAAAACTCGTAAAAATATTTTTTGCTAATAAATTTTATTTTAACAATTCTTGTTCTATTTTTACAAGAACATCATCTATTGCTGAAATATCTTTAATACCGCCTTGTGCAAAGTTTGGTCTTCCACCTCCATTTGCTCCTGAAGCTTTTGCGATTTCACCAACAATCTTCCCTGCATTTACACCTTTTTTAACAAAAGAATCAGAAACTTTTGTTAAAACCATTCTAGGTGATACAAGAATTAAAATACTTTCACCGAGTTTATTTGATAAAAACTCAACACCTGCTTTAATTGAATCATTATCCATTTGCTCAATTTTAGATATAAATAATTTTCCACCATCTATATCTTGAGCCTTTGATAAGAAAGAATTAAATTTACCTCTGGCATTTTCTGATTTTAAATCTCCGATTTCTTTTTGTAGATTTTTATTTTCTTCCATTATTTTTTCAACTCTTTCTTCAACTTCATCAAAATGAACTTTAAATTTCGCAGAGAGTTTATCAATTTCTTTGATTTTAGCATTCACATAATCTAATGCAGCACTTGATACAACTGCCTCAATTCTTCTTGTTCCCGCCGCAATTGCACCTTCTGAAATTAATTTAATTATTCTCAAATCTCCGGTATTGCCGGCATGTGTTCCTGCGCAAAACTCTTTTGAAATACAAGGTTCGCCAATACTTACAACTCTTACTGTATCACCATATTTTTCACCAAACAATGCTACAGCACCTGTAAGTTTAGCTTTTTCAATATCCATAACTTCTGTATGAACATCTAATTTTTGATTAATCCAATTGTTAATAATGTCTTCTGTTTTTTGAAGTTCATCAGGAGTCATAGCTCTTGAGAATGTAAAGTCAAATCTCATTCTGTTTTCTTCTACTTGAGAACCTGCCTGCTTAACTTCATCTCCAAGAACTTTTGTTAACGCAGCTTGCAGTAAGTGAGCAGATGTATGATGAACTCTTATTTCAGAACGTCTTTGAACATCTATTTCAGCTTTAACTGTTTCATTTAGAGTAATTTCACCATTAATTAATTTTGAACGATGAACATATAAATTGTTAACTTTGAATGTTGTTAGAACTTCAGCTTTCATTGAACTATTTTCAAGAATACCGCTATCTCCAACTTGTCCACCACATTCTGCATAAAATGGAGTTTTATCAAGAACTATATCAACAAGATCATCTTCACAATCAATTGTTGCAATTATTTTTGCATCATCTGTTGAATCTTGTTCATACCCTAAGAAATTAGTAGAACCAAATTCATTTTCTATAGCAACATATTTTAAATCATCTGTTAGTGAAATCTTTTGTGTTGCAGCTTTAGCTCTATCTTTTTGTTCTTGCATTGCTTTTTTAAATCCGTCTTCATCAACTTTTAAGCCATTTTCTTCTGCTATTTCCTTTGTTAACTCAAACGGAAAACCAAGAGTATCATATAATTTGAAAGCATTTTCGCCATCAATATCTTGTTTTTTAGCAATAAACTCTTCTAATAATTTGTATCCTCTATCAAGAGTTTTATTAAATCTTTCTTCTTCTTTTTTGATAGTATCAATAATCTTGTTTCTATTTTGTTCTAATTCAGGATATGCTTCCTTATAATTATCAACAACTACATCAACAAGTTTGTATAAGAAAGGTAATTCCATTCCCAAAATTTTACCATGTCTTAATGCTCTTCTTAGAATCATTCTTAATACATAACTTCTACCTTCATTACCAGGAATTACACCATCAGAAATCATGAATGAAACACATCTTACGTGGTCAGTTATAATTCTAAGTGAAATGTCAGTTTTTTCTGATTTTTTATATTCAACTCCTGACATTTTACAAACTTCATCAAGAATAGGTCTTAATAAATCAGTCTCAAATGTTGATGTAACACCTTGGCAAACCATAGCAATACGTTCTAAACCCATGCCTGTATCAACATTTTTCTTTTCTAAAGGAGTATGATTTCCTTCTTCATCTTGGAATAATTCAGTAAATACAAGATTCCAAATTTCAACCCATCTATCACATTCGCAAGTATCAATACCACAATCAGGAGAACATTTGAATTGTTCACCCAAATCATAGTGGATTTCAGAACAAGGACCACAAGAACCAGTTGCCCCTGGAGGCCCCCAGAAATTATCTTTTTTACCTTTTCTTTTTATTCTATCAGGAGATATTCCTACATCCTTTGTCCAGATTTCAAATGCTTCATCATCTGTTTCATATATAGTTATCCAAAGTCTGTCTTTATCTAATTTTAAATAATTAGTAATAAAGTCCCAAGCCCAAGGAATAACTTCTTTTTTATAATAATCACCAAAAGAGAAATTTCCTAACATCTCAAAGAAAGTATGATGTCTTGGAGTTCTACCAACATTTTCAATATCAGAATCTTTTCCACCTGCTCTTGCACATTTTTGGCAAGAAGTAGCCCTTGCAGGATTATATGGTGGTTGTTCATAACCTAAAAATATTGGTAAAAACTGTAACATACCTGCTGTTGTTAACAATACAGTAGGGTTATCAGGTACCAACGATGAACTTTCAACTATTGTATGTTGATGTTTTTCCTTGAAAAAATCAAGGTACATTTTTCTTATTTCACTTCCTTTAAGCATTTTTATTTCCTTTACTGACTAATAATGTTTATTATAATTTTACCGTAAAAAAATATCTTGGTAAAAAATAATGTTTCAATTGTAAATTTTTTTTTGAAAAACAATTGAAAAGTGTAAATAAAACAGTTATAATGAGTATATATAAAGGAGTATATTTATCAATGGCTGACGTATCAGCAATGTTAATGAACTTGAGCTTAATGGAATCTGCCTTGCAATCGGCACCAAAAGTTTCAAATGCAGGTGTTGACAGATTAAATCAAGCTGCACAAGTTCAACAAACTGCAGACTCAAAAGAACAAGGAGTTTATGCAGTAAAAGGAGATTCTCTTTACAAAGAAGAGATGGACGCCAATACCGATGGTGTTGTCACTAATGCAGAAATGGCTGAATACTATGCAAAACTAGTAAGTGATTATGGTGGCGAAGTTCCAACACTACCAAATACAACAAACAATGTTGTAACAACTTCGCAAGCCGCAAATGCATATATGGCGAATGAGTCAACATACTCAGCACCATATACTTCACTAATAGAAACAGAGGCATAATTAATTAGCTAATAAATTATAAAGGAGGATGAGAAATTATCCTCCTTTTTGTTGTAAAGAATGATTGCTTATAAACTTTACACTAAGTCTGTTTATGCTAAAATATTGATATTAAGGGAAGAAGGAGAAGGATTTTGAGTCAACAAAATATATTTGAAGATGGAAAGATAGTTCCGGTTAATATTAGAGAAGAGATGAAACGTTGTTACATTGACTATGCAATGAGTGTAATTGTTGGTCGTGCTCTTCCTGACGTAAGAGATGGTTTAAAGCCTGTTCATAGAAGAATATT
>CALVEW010000032.1 GCA_944326645.1 Candidatus Gastranaerophilales bacterium | reverse complement strand
TAGCCAGCTGAGCTACCCAGCCATAAGGTCTATTAAATTTTTGTTATCTGGCTAGAGCGTCCGCTCTAGGAATTTAACTGGTTCCGCAAGCTTCACCTAGTGAGCTACTAGCCATAAGGTCTATTAAGTTAATTGTCTTTCGACTGAAAAAATTATCGCATAAGCATATTCAAATTTCAAGTTATTTTTTTTATTAAAAAAAACGGGCTGAATTAACAACCCGTTTTTGCTTACTTTTTTAGAAAAATCTAAGAAAGAACTACTTTAATTCAACAGTAGCACCAGCTTCTTCTAATTTTTTCTTTAATTCTTCAGCTTCTTCTTTCTTAACGTTTTCTTTGATTGGTTTTGGAGCTCCATCAACTAAATCTTTAGCTTCTTTTAAGCCAAGACCTGTGATAGCTCTAACTTCTTTTAATACAGCGATTTTGTTAGCACCAGCAGAAGCTAATACAACAGTTACTTCAGCATCGCCTGCTTCTTCAGCAGCACCAGCAGCAGCTGGAGCAGCAGCAGCTACAGCTACAGGAGCAGCAGCAGAAACGCCGAATTTTTCTTCCATAGCTTTTACTAATTCAGCTGCTTCTAATAAAGTTAATTTTTCGATTGATTCTAAAATTGCTTCGATACTCATTGTTTTCTCCTTTTTATTATTGAGTTTGTAATATACGTTTTGTTTCTCTGCTACTATGCAGATTTTTGATCTCTAACAGCTGCCATAGCTCTTGTTAATGAAGACATAACAGCGTTGATAGAGTTTGCGATACCTGATGCAGGTGAATTGATACAGCCAAGCATTTTTGCGTAAATTTCTTGTTTTGATGGTAATGTTGCTAATGCTTTAGCTTCAGCTGCTGATAATAATTTTCCATCCATTGCAGCTGCCAATATTTCGCCTTTTTTTGATTCTTTAATGAATTTTGCTAATGCTTTTGCAGGTGCTACTTGGTCATCAAAACCAAATGCGATAGCTACAGGTCCTGTTAAAGCGTCAGCTAATACTTCGTATTCTGTTCCTTTAATGGCAATTTTTGCTAATGTGTTTTTTGTTACCATATAATCGCCATCTTCTTTTTGAATTTCGCGTCTTAGTTTGGTAATTTCTTCTACTGATAATCCTTTGTAATCAGTTACAATAGCAACTTTTGCCTTTTCAATTTTCTCTTTCATTTGAGAAATTTTTTCTGCTTTAAAGGCTTTTGTTGACATTTTTTGCTCCTTTGTTTTATTTTACGGATTGCTCCGGTTCGACCTTTGATTTGTTTACATAGTAAAAAGACTTTGCGTCTATTTACTAACCGCAAAATCTTACATTACACATTTAATATACTATTCTTATTCGACTGTGTAACCTAGGTTAGTCGGCTTTGCCTTTTATAACTAGATGAGCTTGAAACCTCTTGTTTCTTTTACATTAAGGATTTTCACCTTAAAACTCTGTCCACATAACTAACTGTCTGCGGTTCGTGTCTATTATCGTATCAAATAAATTTTTAAAATCAACCCCCTATTGAATATTTTGTTGAAAAAAATTAACATATAAGATATACTTATTTGAAAATTATTTAATTTACTGAAAAGAAGAGGTATGGATTTATGAAAAAAATATTTGCAGCTTTATTCCTTTCTTGTTTAGTATCTTTTTCGGCTGTTAATGCTGAAGAAAATTCTAATGCAATCAAAGATATTCCGGCTGATTTTTGGGCAAAACAACAAGTTGAAACAGTTTTAAGCGATAATATTATGCAAGTAGATAGTGAAGGAAATTTTAATCCTGACAAACCTATAACTAGAATTGAGTTTGTGTCTGCTTTATTAAAAATATTATCTAATGATAATTTAGATGTTAATATCAAAAACAATTTTTCTGACATAAATGATAAACAAGAGTTTTTTAATGATGTATTACGTTCTGAACAATTAGGTTTGGTTTATGGTTATCCTGATGGAACATTCCAACCTCAAAAGACTATGTTAAAGTCAGAAACTACTTCTGTAATTAGCCACATAACAAAAGATAAGTATATTGATTGTGCGATTTTGGATAAATATTCTGATAAAAATGATATTCCGTCTTGGGCAAAAATCCCTTATGCTAAATCTATTAATTATGGTATTTATATAAATCACCCTGACGAAAATAAACTTGAACCTAATAGAAATATTACAAGAGCAGAAACTGCTGTTTTATTAACAAGATTAAAAGATAAATTATCTCTTGTTAAACCTCAATATATTCCACCAAAAGAAGAACTTCTTTCTGTAGAACATATTAATATGGTTAAAAATCCTCAAGAAAATAAAGTTAATATAACAAACCAAAGACAAATAATATTACAAGGAAATGCTTTTCCTATCTCTTTTGAGTCTGCGTTTGAATCAAAAACAGCTAAAGAAGGTGACGTCGTTTACTTTATTTTCAACGAAGCAATAAAAACAGATGAAGGTTCTACGTTAATTCCGCAAGGTTCTAAATTAACAGCTGAGGTTACTATGGTAGAACAACCAAGAATATATAACCATTGTGCTAAAGTATTTTTAGAATACAAGCAAATTACTTTACCTGATGGAACTAATTATAATATTTCGGCTAAAACATTTAATAAAGACTGTGAATTAAAAGAAAGTAATTGGCTCACAGGTGTAAAATATGCTTCTATCGTTGGGACATTTACAAAAGGTTTGAATTATAAATCTAAGAAAGGTGAAACAATAAATATTATTTTAACGGATGATTTACCTTTAACAAATCCTGAACGAATCGAAAAATAAAAAAGAGCCAAATGGCTCTTTTTTTGTTGCAAAATTTGAAAAAATAGTATATACTTTGTATGAAATTTGAATTAAGAATCCAACGTTAATTAATATAAATAGAAAAGAGGGATATAGCTATGAAAAAGATTATGTCAGCATTCCTTGTAAGTTGTATGTTAGGGTTAAATGTAACTCCGGCATTAGCAGTTGCTAAAAACAATAATATCAAGGATATTCAAAAAGATTATTGGGCAAAAGAACAGATTGAAACTGTTGTATCAGAAGGAATTATGTTCACAGATGATGATGGAAATTTCAACCCTGATAAATCAATGACTAGGGTTGAATTTGTGCACGCGTTATTGAAAGTATTATCTAATAATAATTTAGATGTAAATGTGAAAAATTCATTCAAAGATGTAACAGCATCAAATGCTTATTATAATGATATTTTACGTTCACAACAATTAGGTTTGGTATATGGTTATCCTGATAAAACATTTAAACCAAACAATTCTATGTTGCGTTCTGAAACAACATCTGTAATAAGTCATATAACAAAAGATAAAAACGTTGATTATAATGTTTTAAATCAATTTACAGACAGAAACACTATTCCAAATTGGGCAAAACTACCTTATGCAAAATCTATTAATTATGGAATTTACGTAAATTATCCTGATGAATCTATGTTAGAGCCAAATAAAAATCTAACAAGAGCAGAAGGTGCTGTATTATTAGCAAAATTGAAAGATAAATTATGTACAGTAAAACCTCAATATGTAGGACCAAAAGAGGATGTTTTAGCAATTGAACACTTGAGTGTTAATAAAAAAGCACCAAATAATACTGTTCAAATTACTAATTTAAGAAAAGTTATTAATCAAGGTAATGTTTTAGCTGTATGTTTTGATTCTACATTTGAATCTAAAAAACATTCAGCAGGCGATATTGTAAACTTTGTTCTACCTGAAGCATTATATACAGATGAAGGAACAATGTTATTACCTGCAAATACAAAATTAGTAGCTGAAGTAACAAAAATTGTTCCTCCAAAGAAATTTAATAAAAATGCAAGAGTACATTTATTGTACAAACAAATAGTAATGCCTGATGGCAAAACTTATGATATCAAAGCTCGACCATTTACTAAAGACAATGCTTTAAAAGAAGGTCCTTGGTCAACAACAGGTAAAATTGCATTATCTACTATTTCATTAGGTATAGTAGGTGCAGGTGCAGGTGTTGGTTTTGCATTTATTCCAACTCATGCTGCAATTGGAACAGGTTTAGCAATTGGTATTCCTGTTGGTTGCGGTGTTGGTCTAATTGTTGGATTCTTAACACCTGGCTTGAATTATAAAGCTAAAGAAGGCGAACAAGTTATGATTCTATTAATGGATGATGCAGCAATTGCGAAATAATAGTTTAATCAAATAAAAAGAAAGCCTCTGAATATCAGAGGCTTTCTTTTTGCATAGATATTTTTTAATTTTTCCCTGTTGAACCGAAACCGCCTTCTCCGCGTTCGGTATCTGAAAGTTCTGTAACAACTTCAATTTTTGCTTGTTCAACTCTTGCAATTACCATTTGAGCAATTCTTTCTTGAGGTTGAATTGTATATTCTTCATTTGATAAATTTACAACAGGAACGCAAAGTTCTCCTCTATAGTCTTCATCTATTGTTCCTATACAATTAATTAGTGTAATACCATGTTTAATTGATAGTCCTGAACGTGGTCTTACTTGTGCTTCATACCCGTGTTCAAGTTCAATTTTGATACCTGTAGGAACTAAAGTCCTTTCTAATGGTTTTAATGTTATAGGTTCTTCTATTGCTGCTGATAAGTCCATGCCTGCAGCACCTTCTGTTTTATATTCAGGTAAAATTTTATTATGTGCTAATCTTTTTATTTTTAAAATTGTCATTATTTAACATCCTCATAAATATTTTTTAGTACATATTTAACATGTGAATAATTTAATCCACCTTGCATATAAACAGCATAAGGAGCTCTCATAGGTCCATCTGCTGATAGTTCAATAGTAGAACCTTCAATAAATGTTCCGCCTGCCATTATAAGTTTATCTTCATACCCCGGAACATCATCAGGAATTGGAGTTACATGAGAATTAATTGGAGATAATTGCTGAATTTTTCTGCAGAATATTTCCAATGGCTCAGGTTTTCCAAATTCTATTGTTTGGATTAAATCTGTTCTATGTTCGTTATATTTAGGTGTTGATTTGTAGCCTATGTCCTCAAAAATTTTAGCGGCAAGAACAGCTCCTTTTACGGCATCTGCAACAATAGATGGTGCCATAAATAGACCTTGGAATATTAATCTTAGTTGATTTAGCATTGCACCGCCTTCTGAACCTATTCCTGGGGCTGTTAATCTCATCGCAGCTTGTTCTACATATTTTTCTTTTCCTGCAATATAACCGCCTGTTTCTACAATCCCACCACCCGGATTTTTAATTAGTGACCCTGCAATTAAATCTGCTCCAACTTCAAGTGGCTCTTTTTTTTCTACAAATTCTCCATAGCAATTATCAACAAAACAAATACAATTTGGATTTTTAGATTTTACTATTTCGCAGATTTTTTTGATTGTTTCTATATTTACTGATGGTCTTAGTGAATACCCTCTTGAACGTTGGATTTCAACCATTGTAACGGTTTCGTCTATTTTATTTGCTATTCCTTCAAAATCCACGGTTCCATCTTCTTTAAGTGGAACTTCATCATATAAAACTCCGTGTCCCATTAAAGATTCAGGTCTTATTTCTTCGCGTCCTTCAACTTTGCCTATAACTTCAAGCATAGTATCATAAGGTGTTCCTGTAACTGAAACTAGCTTATCTCCGTGTCTTAGGTTTCCAAATAATGCACAAGCGATTGAATGAGTACCTGATACAAAATGATTTCTTACAATTGCTTTTTCTGTTTTGAATACTTGCGCAAATACATTATCAAGGATTTCTTTTCCTAAATCATCATGCCCGTAGCCTGATACCGTATAAAAATGTTCAGGTGCAACTTTATTATCAATAAAAGCTTTCAAAACTTTTTCTTGGTTATAATCTCTTATATCTTCAATATATTCGAATTCTTCTTTTAGTAATTTTTCCGTTTCTTTAAATTTTTGTTCAGTTTCTATATTCATAATTTATCCTTAATAATATTGGCTAGCATGTTAATGATATTGCAACTAAAAATATTCGTCAAATAGGGAATTATTCAAATAGAAACAGTCATAAAATTTAATTATGAGATGGTTATTAATAAGTTTTATATTTTTTTCACTTTCTTGTATGGCACATGAAGCCTATAGGGTTTATGACTATCATAATTCCCTAGGCGCGAATTCTAGAGGAGATATTCCAACCGTTTTTATTCTTGATTATTCAAATAGTATGAATGAAAGAATTGACGGAGAAACAAAATTCAATATATTAAGGCGTTGTTTCAATGGTTTGGTTACTCAAATCCCTGATGAAGTACCTGTCGGAGTAAGGGTATATGGACATAGGTGGGGCTTTACTAATTACGATGCTTGTAGAGCCTCAAATATGGTTGAGGGAATAAATAAGTATAATAGAGATATTATCCCCGAAGTTTTAAGTAAGTATCGTCCTAAAGGAATGACACCCATTACATATTCCTTAAAAGAAACTATTGATAAAGACTTTGCTCAAGATAGAAATCCTAAGCATATTGTATTAGTAACAGATGGCGGAGAAAATTGTGATGAAAGTCCTTGTGAATACGTTATGGATTTAATCAAAAAAAGAAAAGACATCAAAATAGATGTGATTGCTATAAATATAAAAAATCACGATGACTTAGACCAGCTTACCTGTACTGCAAATGTTACTAGTGGAAAATTATATAACGTTAACACAGAAGCACAATTAATGAACGTTTTAGAAAATTCAATGAACTCTAAAAAACAAGTTAATGCAACGATTGTTAGATAGGTATAAGATTTTGACAGAGATTAATCTCTGTCAAAACCGTTTTACCCTTCTTCAGGCAGAAAAATAACTGTGTCATTTAAAATTGAATAAATATCTTCGTAACATCTATTGTTATGCACAAGTTGTTGATATTCTTGTACAACAGATATCACGTCTGCTGTTGATAGTTTAATTAATCTTCTACCACCTGAAGAACTTTCTATAATTCTTGCCATTGAAAACCTCACTTAATTATAAAAGAGGTTACGACAATATAATATCAATCTTTAAAGAATACAAAAAAGCTCAACTCTTCTTATTAGAAAACTCTCTTTTAATTTGAATAGAAATATCAACTTATGACATTTCAGCTAAAACTTTTTTTGCTTCTTCTTCAGGTAAAAACTGCCCTTTATTAGGGTCATAAACGCCTTGTTCTCCATTTGGTTGGGTTAAAACTTGCATTCCATTAGCCAGCATTTTTGTCCCGCCAATAGATTCGCCATTTTTACCTGTTACATCTAATGAATTTTCTCCAACTTTAACAGTTTCTCCTCCTGTTGTAATTTCTTTTTGGCCATTTACATATTTAACTTCTGTTTTATATGTTCCATCTGCCTCAAATTTATCAACACTATTTGTTGGTTGGTTTGTAGCATTTTTTACATCTTCAGTTGTTCCTGTAGGTTTGATATCTTGAGTTTTTTCTCCTTTGCCAATATTAGTAATCATTGACCAAAATTTATTTGCAATACCTTGACCATCTTTTTCATTAAGAACTTTATCATTATTTTTATCAAGAGAATCAAATATACTCAAAGACTCTGATGAAACTTCGCTTCTTTGAATCCCGCTATTTGGTTTCGGTTCTTTTATTGGTTCATTTCCGCCAACTTTACCAATACTTACCATAATATTACTCCATTTATTATCGATACACATGAATTTACGGTTATTTAGTTAAAATCTTTAGGTTTATTTAATTTAATGTTACAAAAGTTTATATTTTAGGTTGCTTTAATCAATATCTTTTTTTTGTTATTATGTAACCATAGACAATATATGGAGATAATTTATGAGCGGACATTCAAAGTGGTCAACAATCAAACATAAAAAAGCTAAAACCGATTCAGCAAGAGCTGCTGAATTCCAAAAATTTTCAAGAGAATTAATCGTTGCTGCAAAATTGGGTGGTCCTGATCCTGCAGGGAATTTCAGATTAAGAACTGCAATTGAAAAAGCTAAAGCAGCAGGGCTTCCAAATGATAATATTAAAAGAGCAATAGATAAAGGTTCAGGAAAAAATAATACAGATAATTATGAAGAATTAATATATGAAGGTTATGCAGCCGGTGGTGTTGCTGTTGTTGTAGAAGCAATGACTGATAACAAAAACAGAACTGCAGGTGATGTTAGAAGTTTCTTTACAAAATTCAACGGAAACCTTGGTGAAACAGGTTGTGTAGGTTGGATGTTTGATAGAAAAGGTTGTATAACATTCCCTAAAACTGTTGATTATGATGCTTTATTCGAAGCTGCAATTAATCTTGATGCTGAAGATATAGTTGAAGAAGAAGAATCTTATAACGTTATGACATCTGTTCCTAATCTTCAAGCCGTAACTGAAGGATTAGAAAAAGCAGGTTTTAAATCAGAAACAGCTGAGTTTGTGAGAATTCCTCAAAATACTATCGAAGTTACTGATGAAAAAACAGCTACTAATATATTAAGATTATTGAGTAGATTAGAAGAACACGATGATGTTCAAAATGTTTATATGAATTTTGATATTTCAGATGAATTGATGGAAAAATTGGATTATTAAATAATCTATAAAAGAAAGAAGGTTATTATGATAAGTGAAAAATTAGAAAGAGCTTTTAACGAACAAATTAATGCAGAACTATATTCTGAATACTTATATCTTTCTATGAAAGGATATTTTGAAAGACTTAACTTAAAAGGCTTCGTAAACTGGATGGATGTTCAAGTTCAAGAAGAACATGCTCATGCATTAGGTATGTATGATTATGTTCACGAACGTGGTGGTAAAGTTGAATTAATGGCTATTGAAAAACCACAAACAAATTGGAATTCTCCACTTGATGTTTTTGAACATGTATTACGTCACGAAGAATTAGTTACTTCAAAAATTAATGCCCTAATGGATGTTGCAGAAGAAGTTCATGATAGAGCAGCTTTATCATTCTTAGATTGGTATTTAAAAGAACAAGTTGAAGAAGAAGCAAGTGTTGGCGGAGTATTATCAACATTACAATTAATCAAAGATGATGCAAATGCTTTATTGTTATTAGATAAAGATTTAGCAACTAGAACATTTGTTGCTCCTGTTATTGGATAACAAATTAGAATTTATAAGGAAAAAGGATTGAGCAAAAACTCAATCCTTTTTTATGCTTGTTTGTATCCATAACTTTGTAACAAAGTTTGCGGCGGTGCTGCGACTGCCGTTGTATACATTAAAAATTCATTATCCGGTGCGAAGTACTGTCGCATAAATGCTCTATTTGTGATAGTTTCATAGCAAACGTAGGAATCTACTTTATCCTTAATATATCCTGCGAACACTTGCTGTTTATGCGTCAGCTTACAATCCTTAAGTGTTTTGACGATTTTCATAATTATACATACATTATACAATTTGTGTATAATTATTTAAAGCCTAAAATCAAATAACCTTAACAATAATTTACTATTTTGGATTACAGTTTTTGTCTAAAAATCTTATTAGTCGTCTTGCTTTTAGTTTTGTAATAAGGCTCAATGTAATAAGGCAACCAACACAGGTTGTTAAGATATAATTTGGTTTTATTTTTTTGATATTTTTCTTTTTAGAATTTATTATTTTACTTGATATTTTCCAAGTAGAAGGTTTTATTAGTCCTGAAAATCCGCAACATTTGTCGAAGCCTTCAAGTTCTTCAAATTCGGTATTTTCTATATTTTTAATTATGTTGATAATTTTTTCACCGTTTTTTTCGTGGCAAGGTTGATGGTATGTGATTTTACAATGTTTCTTTGATTCAAATTTGATATCACTTTCTGAAATCAAATCATAAATAGACTTAAATTGAATTTTTTCAAGTTTTGATTTTAATTCTTCATCTTCAATGTATTTGATATATTCTTTCCAGGTCCATTCACAGCTTGCACAATCTGTTATAAAATAATCAAAATCTATATCTTTAAGCTTTTGAACATTTTCATTTGCTTGTTCAACAAATCTTTTCATATTACCACTAGTTAAAAATGGAAGTCCGCAACAGTTGAATTTTGTATCTAGAACTTCTATTTCCATTTTATTTAGTAGTGATTTTATGTATTCAGATGTTTTAGGTAATACTGTTTCAATACATCCACCAAAGTATATGGCTTTTTTATCAAATTTCTTTTTGAATTTCTTTTGATGTCCAAATAAAAATCTTGCAGTATTTAATGCAATATTAAATATTGGCTTTGATTGAAGTATTGATAAAAGTTTTCCCTCAAGTGAGTTTTTAAAATATTCTGCTTTAGCAGATAAAATTACTTCTACAATATCAATATCAGATGGACAAAAATCAGAACATTTTCCACATTTTAAACATAAATCAAGATACTTGTTTATGTTTTTATTCATTTTTAATTCACCTTTAATAATTCCTCGAAGCATAATAAATTGACCTCGAGAAACAGTACATTCATTCCCTGTTTCAAGGTAAATCGGACATACTGATTGGCAAAGTCCACATTTTGAACATGTATGAATAATTTCTTTGTAGTCTTTGAGCTCTTTCATTATTTATTTAAAAACCTTTTAACCCAACCTTCAACAACTTTAAGTGGTGAACGAGTTAGGGCAAGGCTCCATTCAGGAACATTTTTTGTAATAACTGATAATGCTCCAACATTTGCTCCGTCTTTAATTTCTACAGGAGCAACAAGTACAGAATTTGAACCTATTTTTACATCGTTGCCAAGAGTTGTTTTGCTCTTAACTTTTGTTAGAGGATTATAATTTGCTGTAATTGTACCTGCTCCGATGTTTACTCTTTCCCCGATTTCAGAATCTCCAATATAGCTTAGATGGCAAGCATTTGTATTTTTATGTATTGTTGATTTTTTTACTTCTACAAAATTTCCTACTTTTACACCGTCTTCAAGGATTACATCACCTCTTAGATGAGCAAAAGGTCCTATTTTACAATCTGAGCCGATTTTATTCTTTCCTAAGATATAACAGCTAGGATAAATTATAGTATCAGCGCCGATTTCTGTTTCTGTACTAATCCAAGTTGTTTCAGGATCAACAATTGTAACTCCATTTTCCATATGTTTTTGAAGTGTTCTTCTGTTTAGAATTTTTGATGCTTCTGCAAGGTGAACTTTTGAATTAATACCAAAAATTTCTTCGTTATTTTCAAGTGGATTTGCATTAACACTTAATCCGTTATTGTTACCCCATTCAATAATATCTGTTAAATAGTATTCGCCTTGTGCGTTATTTGTTTTTAATTGAGAGAATACAGGTTTAATTTTTGCCCAGTTTAAGCAATAGATTCCTGCATTAACTTCTTTGATTTTCTTTTGTTCTTCTGTTGCATCTTTTTCTTCAACAATAGAATTTAGGGAATTATCTGAGTTTCTGATAATTCTTCCATAGTTTGTAGGGTTATCAAAAATAGCACTCATAACTGTAATATCAGAGTTAACTGATTTATGGTATTCGATGAATTTTTTAAGAGTTTCAGAAGTGATAAGAGGTGTATCTCCGCATAGGATAACAACTTCGCCATCAAAATCTTCTAAATAAGGACAAACCATGCTAACTGCATGACCTGTACCTAATTGAGGTGATTGAAGAACAGTTTTAGCATTTGTATAAGTTGATTTGATGTATTCTTCAACTCTTTCTGCTTGGTGTCCTACAATTACGAATGATTCATCAATAAGTCCTGTATTATTAACAGCATCTATAACGTAACCTACAAGAGTTTTATCAAAAATTTGATGCAGAACCTTAGGTGTTTTAGATTTCATTCTAGTACCTTTACCTGCTGCTAATATAACTGATTTAATCATTCTCATTCCCTCCATTTTTCTTCATTTTATCAAGAACAGGATTGGGGGTAAATAAAAATCAAAATAAATTATATTTTTAATTGTTATTTACAGTTTTATTAAAAAGTTGTATAATAATTTTACTTATTCAAGGAAAGTAGGGTGCAAGTCCCTCACTGGTCCGCAGCCGTTATAGTCGGAACGCTTGTTTAAAGTTGTACTTACGAGACTAGGAGATTTTTATTATGAAAAATGCAATCAGAAGAAATGCCAATGTTGTTGGCTTGCAAGCTGTTAGGGAAAATTTTGTTTCTAATCCAAAACAATTTATGGATGAGAGTGTTTTACTTGTTGAAAAGTATTTGAATAAATTGGATTGGAAAGTTAATGAAAATTCTAATATGGATTATTCAATTCAAGGTTTGAATAATTATTTAGCATCTGAAATTAGCAAAAAATATTGGCTTAATAAGGTTTATAACTCAGAAATTAGAAATGCGCATTTATCAGGTGATATTCATATCCATGATTTGAATATTATAT
>CALVEW010000031.1 GCA_944326645.1 Candidatus Gastranaerophilales bacterium | reverse complement strand
GTGATGATTCCCTATGTGATTATGTTGAAGCTCTTTATAAAAAAGGCTGTTATTTAGATGCTTGGGGTGAGTATTTTAATAAACGTATATGGCAAGAAACTGCAGAAGAATGTGGTGTTGATTTAGCTAAGCTTGCTGAAAGAGAATACTCATTGACTGAACCTCTACCTTGGGATTTTATAAATATTGGTGTTGATAAAACTTGGTTTATAAATGAATATAAATCAGCGTTTTCTCAAGGTTGTGAGTTTGTTATTCAACCGACTTGTGAGCAAAAGTGTGTAAGTTGTGGGGTTTGTCCTAATTTACATACAAGAAAAATCTTAGCTCCACCATATAAACCATCAGAAAAAGCACTTGCAATTCAACCAAAAGTTCACGTTGATCCTGCATTTGATACATCACATCAAAGCGAGGTTATATACAAATATCGTATAAAAGTAACTAAAACTGGTATTTTAAAATATTTTTCTCATTTGGATTGGCAAAATACATTCTTGAAGGCTCTTTCAAGAACAGGTTTAAAAATTGCGTATTCTCATGGTTTTAATCCGACAATGAAAGTATCAATGGGGGTTGCATTACCTTTATTTATTGAAAGTAACTGTGAATTTGTTGATGTTGATTTGTTAGAAGATGTTTCGGTTGATGATTTTAAGGCTAAATTAACAAAAGTTTTGCCTGAATTAGCAAAAGTAGTTTCTATTGCAAAATTACAACCTCCTTATAAGTCAATAGATACAACAGTTTATTGGGCTGAATATAAAGTTACTCCGGTTAATTCAGAACTTTACAAAATAGAGGATTTGAAGTATAATACAGACAAAGTTTTTTCTCTTGAAGAAATTATTATTTCAAAGAAAAACAAAAAAGGTTTACAAAAAACAATAAACATTAAACCATCAATATATTCTTATAGATTTGATGAGAACAGTTTATTTATAGTATTGAGAACCGGTCAGAATAGCGAAATACCGGCTGTCAGGATTGATGATTTTATGAATTTAATTGGTCAATCATACAATTATGAAATTGTCCGTACCCGCTTTTTTGACAAAGAGTTAAACGAATTATAGTTTTATAAAGGGTTAATTAATGAAAAACGAAATTACAAGTCAAAAAATCGTTATCGCAGAACGTGATAACATAGCTGCTTTGATTGAAAATGGCAGAGTTTCAGAATTTTACATTAACAGAGGCGAAATTTTATTAGGCGATGTATATTTAGCACAAGTAGAAAACGTTTTACCTAGTATTGATGCAGCATTCGTAAATGTTGGATCTGACAAGATGGGCTTTTTACACGCTCAAGATGTTATGAAAAAAGGTGCTTTGCAAGATAAATTAGCTCCTAAACAAAAATTAGTTGTTCAAGTAGTAAAAGAGCCAACAGGCCATAAAGGTCCAAGAGTTACAACTGAGATTAGTTTACCTGGTAGATTTTTAGTATTAATGCCAAATGAAGCAGGTATTAACGTAAGTAGAAAAATCTCAACAGTAAAAGAACGTGCAAGATTAAAATCTATTGTAAGTTTAATGAAACCTGTTGGTGTTGGTGTAATTATCAGAACAGAAGCTGAAGGTCAGTCTGAAGCTGATATTCAAGAAGATTTAGAAATCTTGTTAGAAAAATGGAATGGTATTGTAACATCTGCAGAAACAGTTACAGCACCTGCACTTTTATATCGTGACCAAGATTTATTGTACAGAGTTATAAGAGAAGCTTGTACAGAAAATACTGAAGAAATTATCGTAGATACAGCTTTTGCTATGAATAGGTTACAAAACCTTCTTCAAACTTGGCATATGAATAAAGATATTAAGGTAACTTTGTATAAAGGAACTGAACCTTTATTAGTTGCTATGGATATCCATAAAGAGATTAAAGCTGCATTACAGACTAAAGTTAATATGCCATCAGGTGGATATTTATATATCCAAACAACAGAGGCTTTAACAGTAATTGACGTTAATAGCGGTAAGTTTGTAAGCTCCGCAACTCAAGATGAAACTATTTTAAAAACTAATATTGAGGCTGTTCATGAAATTGCAAGACAGTTAAGATTGAGAAATATTGGCGGTATGATTATTGTTGACTTTATTGATATGTTATCAAGAGTTGATAAGCTAGCAATGATGGAAGAATTAGAAATGGCATTAGAACCTGATAAAGCTAAACCTCAAGTTGGTCAGTTATCAGATTTAGGCTTAGTTGAATTAACAAGACACCGTCAAGGTCAAGCAATTGCTGAAATCTTCGCTAAAAAATGTCCTCATTGCCAAGGTAACGGATTTATTATGGAAGATATTAAATATGCTTCTGCAACTGCTGATGGTGAATACAGAGCAAAAGCAGCTAAGATGAAATTACCTTTAAGTGGATTTAAGAAAGCCGGTAATAACAATGGTGGCGGTCAAAAATTTAGAAATAATAAAGGGGAATCAAAACCAAAAGTAGAAGAAACAGAAATGATTGAAGAAGAAACAAATATTGATGTTTCAGTACAAGTTGAAAATCCATCAGTAATGGCACAAGAAGAAATGCAAGCAGTTGCTGAAAACAAAAAGAAAAAAGGTAAAAAGAATACTAAATTTAATAAAAAACAAGTAAAAGAAACTGTTGCTCAAGAAATGGCTGATGCTGAACTTTCAACAACAGTAATTCCTCAAGATGCAGAAATAGCTCCTGTGATTGAAAAAGGAGCAAAGGTTGTAAAAGAGGAAGAAGTTAAAGAAGATAAAGAAATCAAAGAAGAAGAAAAAGTTGAAAAAACAGAAGAAGTAAGAGATAATGTAGAAGTTGCTGAAGCTCCTAAAAAGACAAGACGTCCTAATAGAGGAAGTAAGGCTAAAGGAAGAAAAACAACAAGAACTACAAAAAAGAAAGCTGAAAATGAAGAATAATTTTAAACTAAGTTTAATAATATTAGGTATTGCAATGGCATTATGTATGCCATTGCAAAATCCTTGTTATGCAGATAATGCAACTCCTGCATTAAATAAAGATATTACAGCAGTAACAAAAGAGCCAATAAGTAAGAAGAAAATAGCATTTAAGTTTATAATGGCAATGGTAGGTGTTGCAACATCATCAGTTATAATATATGTGGGTTTATCTGTCTATAACAAGTTTTTCCACAACCAACCTGAGCCTGTTGTTGGCTTAAATAGCTTAAGAAGACCAGAGAATTTTAAAGAATCAATCAACTTATTCTTAGACAAAACTAACTGGTAGGGGTAAAGGGGTAAATAAAGGTAAAGAGGTAAATTTTACTTAGTTTATCTTTGCACCTAATTTGAATAAAAGTTAAGTATATTTGTATTTAGTGTCAATTTTTTAATAATAATCTACTTTATATAAAAGTAGGTTAGAAATTAATGAATATAGAAGGCATAAGAAAAAATTACCCAGCAAGCAATTTGTATTCTAAAAAAAATGAGAATACAAATAATACCCGTTTGCCTAAAGGGAGTAATAATACATATTTTAGAGGGAACTTTGATAAGTATTCAGATAAAAATGTTATTTTAAATTCGTCGTTTTCTTATTCGGAAATTGTAAAGTCATTTGTTAGTAAAAGTTTAACTTTTAAAGGACGTGATAAGAAGTTAAATAACAAAATATCATTAAAAGATAAAAACAATTATGAAATATTTCAAAAAAAATTAAGAAAATATTTAGAACAGTATTCCTTAGTGGATCAAGATGGAAATATTGTTTCAAGATTTGATAATAATGAAATAACTCAAATAGCTAATTTAATAAAAACTAATCCTGATAAACTCCAATTTATTAATGGTTTATTAAATGAACTAAATATTGATAGGAATGGTAATCATATCTTTAGATTTGATGTCTATGATATAAAAATACTAACTGACTTATCAAAAGAAAATCCTGATAATACACAATTTATTAAAGATTTAATTAATGAAAAAACTATTGATTATAAAGGAAACTCTGTTGCTAGATTTAGTGCTTTTCAAATAGATAAATTAATTAATCTATTAAAAGAAAACCCTGATAATACACAATTTATTAAAGATTTAATTAATGAAAAAACTATTGATTATAAAGGAAGCTCAGTTGCTAGATTTAGTGCTTTTGAAATAGATAAATTAATTAATCTATCAAAAGAAAATCCTGAGAATATTCAATTTATTAAAGAGCTAGTAAATGATAGACAAATTGATGGCAATGATAATCTTGATTTTAGATTTAATGCTGTTGAAATAACAAATATTATGAGTTTAATAAAAGAAAATCCAAATAATACTCAAGTCCTTAAGGATTTAGCTAATTTAAAATACCAAGAAAATGATTATATTCTTGATGGTATAAAGATTATAGATGTTATGAATGCAAGAAATATTAATCCTAAAGCAGTAGATAATTTATTGACAAATCCTGATTATACTGACTTATTACAATTAGTAAATATGTATAATGTTGATGTGTTTAGTGATACTAAAATCCTTAATAAAATTTATAATAAATTAAATATTGATTATTCTTTTTTCTTAATAAATTCTTTGTATACTGATAATAATTTTCAATTGGAATTTATGACAGACTCAGAAAAGCAAATATTTTTTGTAACTAAAACTGATAAAGGTATAGAATATAATGGCTCAGAAACTCAAAAAACACGTGGAGATAAAACTCTTGTAAGACGAGAATTCAATGATGGCTCATATATTGTTGAAGAAATTAAAAATATTAACTTTGATAATGAAAATATACCTATTTCGTTAACAAAGACGCAATTTGACCATAATGGAGTTCAAGTTCGCTCAGAAGTTCTTACTCCATCAAAAGATAAACCAGGTACATATACAATCAATGTATATGAAAGAGGGCTTAATCAATCAATGAAGAAAAAAACTATTGGAACTGTTGAATTATATGGTTCAAAAAATCAAGGTATGAAAGCAAAAAGAACAGTAACATCATCAGATGGAACTGTCACTACTCATACAATAATTCAAGGACCAAAAGGTTCCGGAATGAAATATGAAATAAAAGACAAAGATGGAAATATTCTAGGAATAACAGAAAGACAGTATAGAAAAATAGATGAAAATCATTATACATCATCTGTAAATGGTCAAAAATATGATACCCAATTTGTTGATGACAGAGTAATTGTTTCAAAAGTTGATAAAAATGGAAATAAAACAGAAACAATTGAACTAGGTTCTGATATTTTAGATTCTCAATTAAAAGATTTATACAAACAACTACCGGGAGATTATTTCTTTAAAATAAAAGAAATTGGATTAAAAAAAGTATCAATAAATACGGACATTCAAGATAATGGAGCTTTTATACCAAATACAAATGAAATTAATTTTTCTAATGAATTAAAAAATAATTCATTTGTATTTGCTCATGAATTAGGTCATGCTATTGATTTTAATTATAACTCAGGTAAAATTCATAATAATCCTGAATTAAATAATATTTATCAAGAAGAATTAGCAGAATACAAGAAAATATCATCAGATGCAGAAGGACATTCTATTGATTATTTTACAACAGGTCTAAGACCCATTCCTGAAACAATTGCAGAATTTAATGCTTTAACATCAGGATTGATTAATCAAGATTGTGATGTAATTCAATTAAGAAGTGTTGTATTACAACAACATTTTCCAAGAACTTGTGCAAAAATTATGGAATTGACTCAAAAAGATTTTTCAACTACGCCTAAAAAAGTTGATGATATACCAAAACTAGAGGATAATAATTCTCCAAAAATTTTCGCAGCTATAAATCCAACAGGGACAAATATAAAAAATGAACTAAGATATATTTCTCCTGAAGAATTAGCTGAATTAAAGAAAAATAACCCGTCTTCAATCAAGGAAATGTCAAATGGTGATGTATTGTTTATTGGAGAAGATTTTACTTTTACTAAAATAGGAACAACTAAAAAAGCATTAGGAGATTCTTCAGTTGATCTTTCTAATGTAAGTTCTGATGAAGCTAGAAAAATAATTAATAATTTTATTAAAAATAATAAACTTACAGATATAGAAAATGGTTTTGTTAAAAATAAGTTATATGAACTTATAAATGGTGAATTAAACGGTAAAACAAAACAACATGCAATGGCTTTATTAAATGTAATTAAGGCTATGAAAGATTCTAATTTAGAAAATAATATTTCTTCAAATATGATTGATTTTATAAAAAATGATAATTATAACAAGGTAATTGATTATATTAAAAACAATAAAAATGATTTCAACACCGAAAAATGTATTACAGATATTAAAACAGATATAGTCAAATCTAATAAATCTGTAACTCCTTTATATGAAAAAGCAATGGGTCTAGCAGAAAATCCTGGAATGCGAAATAAATTTACAGATGTTATTTACAATACAATAAATACAACAACTAACGACAAATTAATTTCTCAAATTGAACTTATGACAAAAATGAATGATAGTGTTTTAAAAACATATTTAAATTCTATGGATAAAACATTACCAAGAGTTGATGGAAATTTAGTAGAAATATTAAATAATATTGAACCAATGGTTGTTGAAAAACTTGTTAATCAATGTTTTGAACTAATGGGTGATGTGTCTGTAGATGACTTTGGGAAATTAATAAAAGGTTTTCAAAATATCCCATCAGAAATAGTTCCATATATTGATAATAATATTAATAGTCATATTATTGAATCAATGTTATTAGGTAATAAAGGTATTATTGATGTATTTAATAAAATCCAACCTGATGAATTTAATAAAATTTCTGAAGATGTACAAAAGGAATTATCAAATAAAAATCATATATATACTGATAAAGAATATATTATAAACACAATTAAATTTATAGAAACACCTAAATTTAAAGAAATAAAAAATACAATTAAATCGAAATTTCCACAAATAGATAATGAAAAATTTGACTCTAAATTAAAAGCTTTTTTTATTGCAAATAAAGTAGAAAATCCTGATGAATTTATTAGATATATCGAGAATTTAGATACAAATCACTTAATTGATATTGCTCCAAGAATTGAAAAATTTGAAGAAGAACAATTACTTGAATTTTTAAACTACCATCAACAAAGAGGAACAGAATTAACTGCAGAGAATCTTACATATAATGGTAATATTACTAAAGATTTACAAAAAGATTTGGTAGGATATGATCAATTAAGTCAAATATTATCAAGATTTCCAAATACAGATAGAAGAATCGGACATCTTCCACAAGAATGGATGAATGAAATTTCAAAAGAGAATCAAAAAGATTTTGCAGAAAAAATATACCAAACAATAAATTCATTTGTAAAATCTACTCGAGATAATAATTCATTAAATCAATTTAAAAATGAATTACAAAAACTTTTGGGTAAAAATGTAGAAATTATAGAGCTTACAACTGGAGAATATGGAACCGGTTATAAAATTACTGCTGAAAATCAAAAACCTTTTGTATTGAAAGCTTTTAATAAGCCTCGAAAAACATTCAATGGTTATAATGTCCACGGAAAAACAATTGAACCTCAAAATGCAATGTATGCAAAAGGACGATCTAATGGTTTTGCAGGATTTTATTTTGGACAAGTAGCCGATAAATTTGATAACGATGGTTATATGTTTGTTGAATTTCTTGCAAAAAAAGAAGGAAATCCAAAGATTAAAGATGCATCTATAACAAAACTAAGTTCTGCAGATTTTGATGCAGCAAAATTACATAATTTCCGAGAAGGAAAAATTATTGATTATGGTGCAATGACAATAGAAAATAAAAAACTTTTAGAAGATAAAGGAATTGCAAAATATACTAGAATTATTACAAGTAACATAATTGCTTCAAAAAATTCTGATATTTATGGGTTTAATAATCAAAGATTAGCTATAGTTAAAAATGCAGTCTCAAAAGCTGAAAATCCAATGCAAGTAGTTGAAGCTATTAATATTATTGAACAAAGTGTTACAAAAAATATTGATGAAAATACTATTAATGAACTTAAACAAATAAAAAAAGATGCATATATAAAATATATTCAAAAAACTAATCCTAATATCGACGCAAATAAAGCTTTTGAAATATATGAATCAAATAATATTTAATTTTATTTTGTTAACAAATTAGACCTCATATAAATAGAGTGATAAAATTTTATATGAGGAGTAAATAAATGCGAAATTTCGTAATTTTATTATTTATCATAGGGTTAGGTCTTTCTATCGCTGACAAAGTATTAGCTGATACTTTATATGGCTTATATGGTGATAATTCAAATAGTACAGTAAATAAAATTATCCAGAATAAATCAAAAAAAACTAAAAATAATAAGAAAAAAACGAAATTTAATTATACTCAACCAACAACACAATATAATAACAATTATATGCCTAATTATAACCAAGCTCAACCTAATGCATTAAAAACATTGTCCGGAAATGCGAATGCATTAATGAAACAAGGTAGTCCTAATTATGGTCAGTATGGTAAAAAATATGAAAGAACAAATCCTATAAGAATAGATAATAGTTTTAATAGGTTTAATGATAGTTATAGATTAAAAAATCAACAATCAGCAGCAGCTGCAACTGTAAATTTTGATGGTGATGCTGTAAAATTTAAACAAGGCCCAAATGGTACAATATATGGCTATAATAAATATGGCAAAAAAGTTGGTGTATACAGACTAAATAATAATGGAACAACAACTCAATTTGATTGCTACGGAAATAAAATGGGAACATTTAAATAAAAAAATAGGCTATTTAATAGCCTATTTTTTTTGTTTATTTTTTAATAAATTTTATTTTACAAGTTTTGCTACTTCAGAAGTAATATCTGTACCACCGTAGATTACCACACTTTTTGCAATTACAATAGGGTAACCTTTAGCCTTAGCATATTGTGAAACAGTTTTAGTAATACTTGAATCAATTGATGCTAGTTTATTTGAAAAAGCTTTGTTGTTAGCCGCTCTTTTATTCATCAATTCTTTTTCATATTTTGCTCTCATTGCTTGTTTAGCTTGTGGAGTTTTTTGTTTGTCAACATCAGCTTGTGCAGTTTTTAACCAAGATTTTAACTCATTAGCCTTAGTTTTTTGTTCTTTTTTCAAAGCTGCAACTTGAGAAGATGAATTTAATAGTTTATCAATATTAACTACTGCAACACTAGGAGCAGGAGCATTTGACATTGCAATGTTTGCAGTTCCAAACCCGATTCCAAATGCAAAAGCTACTGCCATTAAAATTTTAACTTGATTTTTCATTTAATTAACCTTTCATAATTTTAAAAACTATATAAATTATATCAATTATTTTAAATTTTTCAATAACTTTGATATAAATTTATTTTTATTTATTGCTTGAACTAAATTATTTTTCATTATTTCAAAAGATGATTTTTTAGGTCCTTGAATTGTTCCATTAGGAGAAATGTTTATTTTTTTAATTTTAAAGTTAGGTGTTATGACTTGATATTCTTTTGAACCATCTGCTTTGATTATTTTAGTTAAATCTCCTCTAAGATTGTATTCACCAATCTTTAATGTTTGTGGGTATTTAAAATATTCAAACATTGATGCAAATTTATTGTCGTGAGTATATAAAGAAATATCACTACGACTTGTTTTTAAATTATATAATTTTCCATTATTTGTTGCTCCATCTTTAAATGGAACAACAGAGTAATTATATATTCCTTTAATTTTTTGTCCCGCAATATTAACATTCTGTGGCTTGTTGAATAAATATGAAGTTCTGCCTTCGTTATCTTTTACTACAGAAAATCCTTCTGATTTTATAGGGGCTTTAACTTGTGGTGTATTATACAATCTTGTAATAACATTAGGTTTTAAAATACTTCCTAAATTTACTTTATAATTATTCATACACAACTCCTTCAAAGTTTGGGGTTTATAATTATAGAAGTTGTATAAAAATAATTTTTGCTATTTTGCAACATTTTATTAAGAAAAATTAAATTATCTTCCGCCTAAAGAATATCCAAATATTCCACTTTGAATATTACCAACAAGCATTTGTTGACAAGATTGAATTTCTTGGTTAACAGCTTCTAATTGAGTTTGGAATTGTTTTTGTTGCATTTCTAATTTTTTCTCAATCAAATTTAAACGTTCTTTTTTAACTTTTAAATCTTTTAAAGCATCACTATCCGGATCTAAATCTGCACCAATAGTTACTAATTCATCAACTTGAGATTGAATCCCGATTAAGTTCTCAGTAACAGATTGTATACGCATTTCTAACTGATTTTTATAAGCAGTTAGTGTTAACAATCGCATTGATGATGCTATTAAACCCATATCACACCTTACCTTGTTTCGTTTAGGTTCTTTCCTTTTAAGAATGTATGTTCATTATTTTCAGCTATCAATGACTCCATTTTCATTAATTGATGTTTGTGATAATTAACTCTATATTGAGCCATTTTTAATTTCTGTCTGATACTGAACATATCTTTCAGATTTCCAACAATTTCTTCCATTAACATTTTAAAAGGGTTTTTCCTTATAAAAAATGATCTGGTAAAATTGATGAAATTTCTTATTCGTCTTATAGAAGTCTCTATTGATTCGTTCATATTCTTACACCCAATTTAAGACTTCCATATATTATAAAACATGTTAAATCAAATAATTGCTTATGTTTTTAGAGTTCGTAACATGTCTTAATAATTATTGGCAGTCTATTTTATCACCTGTAATACTTTGAAAAAATATATTCTTCTTAGTATCCAACATGTTTAACGACATATTCTTGTTATACTTTAATGGTCTTTCTCCAAAAACATTAAATTCGTAACAAAAATTAACAAGTGACGTTATTGTTTTTGAGATAATGTTATCTCTTAATATATCATTAAACATTATTCTTAAAAAAGTTCTAATTTTCATCAATATACCTATATATACTTAAATTTTATCGGAGTATTAGGAAATTAAAACAAAATTCATTTACCCATACCCCTATAAGTTTTGAATAGCTTTGCTGTCGCCGTCCATTTGTTCTTTTAACATTTTTCTTACAACTTCACCTTGAGTATCAAGCATTTTACAAACAGTTTCAATGTTTGCAACTTTTTGAGAAAGAATTGTATCAGCATTTGATAAAATATTACTTGAAACATTTTGATATGCAGATAAAGCTGCAGATGAAGTTCCTTGCATTAAATTTCCCATAACGATAGCAGGTAATCCAAATTCACCTAAATATGGCGCAGCGGCAGTCATAATACCACCCCAGCCTGAAACTAAGCCTGCTAATGGCATCAAAATACCTGAAGCACCTATACCATATCCATTTGCAGTTCCAATGCCGTATGCAGCAGCTGATGCAACATCAGCAACACTTCCAATACTTGAAGCACCTCCTGTAACGGTTCCGCTTGCAGAACCTAAACCTGATAATAATCCATTAATACTTGATGCACCACCTGTAGTAGAGCCGCTTCCTAAGCCCCATTTAACATTAGCGGCTCCGCTAGGGAACCCTGAATAGTTCCCTAGTCCGCTAAGTCCAAATGATCCATACCCTCCACTTACAGTACCGGTACCACCAGAATATGGTGACCAGTAAGAAGTTCCTGGGATATTAAATGATTGAGTTCCACCTAATGTATTCATAAAAGAGGATGGAGCGAATAGGCTGGCTAGTTGGTATAGGAAGCCACCACAAGCCTCAAAGCCTGTTCCGGAGCTAGCAGAGCCAGAGACTGTTAAATCTCTTAATCTGTCATAAGTTTCGTATAGCATACACTTCGCATCTGCTGAAGCTGCTCCGAACTTATTCGCTATAACCAGTAAACCATCATTCTTATATGCCATTGTGTCCTCAATATTATATTAATTGAATAGTAACAATATTTAATATTAATTAGTACTAACCGCCGAAAGTTTTGAAACCAAGTTCTACGTGTTTGTCTACTACCTTCTTAACTGCTTCCATTTCGTTTTGTAAAGCAGATTGCTCAGTTGCTAATTGTTCCATACGTAGTTCTAAGGTTCTATCTTGCGCCTGTATGATTTCAGTTTTAGCATTAATGTCTGCAATCATTTTTTCATATTGAGCATTTTCGTAGTAATAACGGTTCATTGCATCATTATATGCATCTTCATCGGTTACAGTTTGTGTATTCAATGAATATACAACTGAATCATCTTCAAATTTAACGGTTTTGAATCGACCTTCACCATCTGTTTCCAATAATGCTTTTTGAGTATCTTCTACTTTCTTTTCAATATATGAAGCATTATAATAAGCTAATTTTTCTTGCTGAACATCAATTTCATTATCAACGATAGATGTTCCTAGTGAGGCATCCAAATCATTTTTAGTGGTGTAGTAAGTTGTACCACCCATTTGGAATTTAT
>CALVEW010000030.1 GCA_944326645.1 Candidatus Gastranaerophilales bacterium | reverse complement strand
ACAGGAAACTGTGCAAAACACCAAAGAATGATTGCTAAAGCTGTTAAACAAGCTAGAGAAGCAGCTATCATTGGATACGTTTTTGACTAATTAGAGAATTTAATTACACCAAAGATGGTTTATACTGTCTTTGGTGTAATTTTTTGAAAAGAGGATATTATGGCAGAAAATCAAATAACAATAAGATCAGATAGAGATACTGAATATACTTTCCAATATAAAGGTGAAGATGTTACTTTGAAAGCGGGAGGTATACTTTCTATAGCTGATGGTTTAGAGCATGTAGTTTTACCTACTGTTGCAATGAAAATAATAAATAATCTTATTATAATTAAACAAGATGTAAAATAATAAAAAAGCGAGTTAAAACTGAATCTTAAAAATTGGATAAAGTAAAACTCGCTTTTTTATTTTTTTTATTTTTTTATTTCCCAATACAGAAGTTATCAAATATGTTATTTAATACTTCATCGGTGACAACCTCACCTGTTAATTCATCTAGAGCCATTAAGGCTGATTTTATATCTATAGAAATCAAATCTTGAAGTTCTTCCATTTGAGCAGCCTCAAGTGCTATTTTCAAACTATTTTTTGCTTGTCTTAGGCATTCTTGTTGTCTTGTGTTAGTGGCAAATTCTAATGAATCTGGATTTACATCACATACTTTTGATTTGATTAAATCTCTGATTTCGTCAATTCCTTCTTTTGTTTTTGTTGAAATATAATAAGCATCGGATGTTCTATCAGAAACTAAATCACATTTATTTGCAATTCTTACATTATTCTTTGTTTTTGCAAGTTCCCAAATTGTTTCGTCTTCAGGAGTAATACCTTGACTTGCATCATAAAGGAACAATACCAAATCAGCTTCATCTAGAGATTGTTTTGAGTATTCAATACCTATTTCTTCAACCTTTGAAACAGAATCACCTTCTCTAATTCCTGCTGTATCAATTAAAGTAACAGGAATACCAAAATCTAATGTTTCTCTTAAAACATCTCTTGTTGTTCCTGCAATATCAGTAACAATTGCTCTATCAAGATTTAAAAGAGTATTAAACAAAGATGACTTACCAACATTTGGACGTCCAACTATCGCAACAGATACACCTTGACGCATTACATTTGATGTTGATGCTGATTTTAAAATTGAATCAATTTCTGATATGCTTTTGTTTAATTCTTCTATAATATATGAGTATTCAGGTTCTGCAACATCTTCCGGGAAATCAATTCCTGCGACAATTCTAGAGAGAACATCCATTATAGATTTTCTTATTTCACGAATTTTATTAGCAAGAACTCCTGATAAGTTTTTGGCAGAAACAGATACAAAATCTTGGGTCTTAGAATGGATTAAATCAGCAACGGCTTCTGCTTGAGATAAATCCATTTTTTTATTAAGAAAAGCTCTTTTTGTAAATTCTCCCTTTTCAGCAGGTCTACAACCTGCTTCTAAACAAAGAGATAGAATTTTTTTTACAATATTTATTCCGCCGTGACAATGAATCTCAACAACATCTTCTCCTGTATAACTATGTGGAGCAAAGAATGGTAATACAAGAACTTCATCAACCTTTTGGAATCCATGTTCTTTATTTACCCCTATCCAACCGTGAGATATCATATTGTGAGTAAAATTTTGTTTTGAGTAAATCTTTTTTATAACATCAAAAGCTTTATCGCCAGATATACGAATAACACCAACCCCTCCCATTCCAAGAGGTGTTGAAATCGCTGCTATTGTATCAAATTCTTGAGTTATATTCATAACTTAATTATACGATAAACATACGATTATATTGAGCTAATATTGATGCACCCTTCATTTCTTCTTTGGGAGATTGACCACTAATTTTGCGATTTTCTTTCTTTTTTTCTTGTATCCTTTCCTGTTCAGCTGTTGATACAGTTAAAAATTTGTTTGCGCTTACTGTACTTTCTTGTTTTGCTTTTTCATACTCAATTCTATGTAACTTTGCTTTATCAGTTGCTTTATCACCTGTTGGTGTTTCTCCATAGGCTAAAAGTTTTGCAGCAATTTCTTGTTCCTCAGAATCAATATAAGGAGCTGCAAAAGCAAAAGTATAAGTTGATTGAATATTTCCGATACGCATACATAATAATTATCGGAATATTTTTGAAAATCTTTAGTATTTGTAACGACAATGTTTACAAAGAAGTAAATATTTGATAAAGAACAACTCCTGCCGAAATACTCAAATTCAATGACTCAACGTTATCTTTCATCTCTATTGTAATATTTCCTGTTGCAAATTCTTTCAATTCATCTGACAAGCCATCTGCTTCTGAACCAAACATTATAAGTTTAGGTTTGTTAGAAAATTTAATCTTCGATAAATATTCGCTATTATCTGATTTGGGCAATGTTCCAAATCTTTCATAATTAGAGAAATATTTTTTCAAATTATCAATATCTGAGATTTGCACAATATTTATTTTCCATAAATTTCCTACAGCAGAGCGAACAACTTTTGGGTTATAAACATCAACAGTATCTCCATAAAGAACGATTGAATCTATCCCAAATGCTACTGATGTTCTTATAATAGTACCTAAGTTTCCTAAATCTTTGATATTTTCAAGTAGAACAACATTATTTCCTAATTTATCAAATGAGTTTTTAGGTTGATGAGCAATTCCAACAATTTCCGGAGGGGTTGAGGTTGTTGAAATTTTCTTTAATACTGCTTCATTAGTTTCTATAAATTCACAATTTAAAAATAAATATTTTCCTTTTTTATTCTTTTCAACAAATACTCTTTCAAATTTTATCCCTGATAGATGAGCTTCTTCTATAGCTTTAAAGCCTTCTAAAAGAAATAATCCTTTTTCATCTCTATATTTTTTCTGCTGTAATTTAGCAGTTTCTTTTACTAAATCATTGTTTACGCTGGTTATTTCCATTATATGACCTCAAATACTTCCAAATACTCTTTTTCTATATCTGTTAACATCGACATATCAATAAGTTTTTTCTCAAAACACATTTTTGCAAACGAAACTATTTCACCATTTTCAAGATAACAAGTGTTTTCTAATCTAACCCCAAATTCTTTTTCATTATACAATCCAGGTTCTATTGTGAAACACATATTTTCTTGTATTACTTTTTTTGCAATTTCATTTTTTGATAAATTAGGTGGTGTTTCATGAACTGATATTCCAACTCCATGGCCTAGTCCATGTGAGAATTCAAATCCTTCAATTTTGTTCATATCAAAAATATGATGCGCTAATTTATCAATCTCAAATCCTGATGTTTCTTTTGTAATTTGATAATTAAAACAATTCAAAAAAACTTTTAATACATTTGTATAAACTTCTTTTTGAAGTTTTGATGGCTCTCCTTTTACAAAAACTCTTGTAATATCTGTTGCATATCCTTTATCATAATATGCTCCACAATCAATCAATACTAAATCACCATTATTCAATATTTTGTTTTTATCAAGTTTATTGTAATGAGCTAATGCAGAATTTTCATTGATTGCAACAATTGATTGAAAACTTAATGATTTTGCTCCATATTTTCTAAAGTTTTTCTCTAGCTCCTCTGCGATATCATATTCTGAAATATTATCATTTGAATATATCCAATCCCTAGTAGCTTTTAAAGCTTTGTCTGTCATATCAAAGCAATATTTCATATGTTTTATTTCTTCTTTTGTTTTGATAGCCTTAATTTCTTTTATTGGTGATTGAATAGGTACAGGATTTTTTATTAATGAATAATCCTTTGCACTAACAGAAGTCTTATCAACTTTGATCGGTAAATCAATATCTTTTATAAATGCTTCAAATTCATCTAACGGCTTGGTATCAATATGTCCTTTGTAATCAGTAAATAAAATTGGTTTACCATTTATAATAAGTAATTTCCCATCAACTTTTGTCGAATAATTATAACTAAAACTTCTAATCCCGCAAACGTAAGAAATTTCTTCTGATTTTGTTATTAAAATATTATCTTCTATTTCCTTAAACTCATCTACTTTGATAAATTCACCACTGCGACATTTTTCATTCGTTGAACAATCTTTTATTTTTACATTCAACTCATTTAATAAAGCAGATAAATATTCAAATCTAGCTTGTGATACTTTGGATAAATCTATTCCTAAAGTTGAATTAGGCTTAATTCTTATACAAATTTCATCATTAATTTTTTGTCCTAATTGTAATTTTACAACTTCAACTTTTGAATGATCAACTTCTCTATCAGCTTGGATATGAAAACGAGAATCAACAAACAATAAAATCTTCCCATCAGGACAAATTAGAGCATCTCCAACATCTCCGGTAAATCCTGTTAACTTATGAACAGAATTTTCTTCTATAGGAACGTACTCTAATAAAAATTTATTAGTGGAGTTGACTAATAAATAGTCAACTCCATAATTCTTTAAATCAAAATTAGTCATTATTCTTGTATATCAGTTAATTGAATTAAGTGCCAACCGAATTGAGTTTCAACAGGTTCAGAAACTTCACCTTTTTTAAGCGCAAAAGCAGCTTCTTCAAAAGGTTTAACCATCATACCTTTACCGAAGAATCTTAAATCCCCACCATCACGTCCTGATGGGCATAAAGAATGTTCTTTTGCTAATTCCGCAAAATCTGCACCATTTTTGATTTCTTCTAATAATTTTTTAGCTTCATCTTCTGTTTTAACTAAAATGTGACTAGCTCTAATTTTCATATAAAAACTCCTACTATGTGTACAAAGAAATTATAGCACAGGGATATGCTAAATATAAGTTACAAATAATAATTAATTATAATTACAACTTATATTTAATAATCCTTGCAGGATTTCCTGCAACAATAGCATTATCTGGGATATCTGTTATAACAATAGAACCTGCACCAACCGTAACATTATTACCTATTTTAATTCCTCCTACAATTACAGAATTAGCATAAATGATAACATTATCACCAATTATTGGAATATCAATTCCATTAATCAATTTCCCTTGTCCAATAGTTACATTTTGAAATATAGTACAATTCTTACCAATTTTAACTTTTGGATGTATTACAATCCCTATTGGATGAGGGAAAAATGTATTTTGTTCTTGAATATACTTCAAATTTTGAATACAGCAAACTTCTCCTAATTGGTTTATTAATGGAGATTTAAATTTAATTTTTATTCCAAAAATTACTAATATAATTTGAGAATTTTCTTTGTATAAGCCAAATATTTTTTCTAACATAATAATCTTATTAAAACCTTAAATAATATAATAATAATCTTATTGTGACATATTCGGTAATTATTATGTCATACTAAGATTTATTTGTCAAACATAATAGTCTTACTAAAATCTTTATATAATTAAAAATACATAGTATCCTCTTATTATGGGTATTATTTCAAAAAAATTAGGTCAAAGAATTAAAGAATTAAGAGAAAGCAAAAATATTTCTCAGCTTAAACTAGCAGAAGAACTTAATATGGAAGCATCTAATTTATCTAAAATTGAGAGAGGAATACAAATACCTAAAGAAGAAAGTTTAATAAAATTGGCAAATGCTTTAAATGTATCAATAAAAGATTTGTTTGATTATGATCACTTTATTGATAAAGAAGAATTGATAAATAAAATAAACTTGATGTTAAAATCAGTTGATACTAAAACTCTACAAAAATATTATAAAATACTTATGGATTTACAATAATATTTAAATTAATAATTATAAAAAAGAGGTTGCTAATTAAAGCAACCTCTTTTTTCTTTTATCAATTATTATTCAATAATTGTATCATCTGAAATCAAATCAGGAGAACCGAACATACCTTCAATTTCTTCAAGGATTGCTGCAGGTTTTCTTGCTTGATTACGTTGAGCAGCAGCTCTTCTTTGAGCTTCTCTGTCTCTTTCTTCACTAGCAAAGTTCAAGTGATGGAATCCAGTACCTGCTGGTATTAAACGACCGATAATAACGTTTTCTTTCAAACCTCTTAATAAGTCTTTCTTACCATCTACAGCTGCTTCAGTTAAGATTCTTGTTGTTTCTTGGAATGAAGCTGCTGAAATAAAGCTTTCTGTGTTCAATGATGCTTTAGTGATACCTAATAACATATGTTCACAAATTGCTTCTTCGCCACCACGTTCTCTAACTTCTTTGTTAGCGTTTTCAAATGTTTGAACCTCAATTAATTCGCCAGGTAATAAGTTTGTATCACCAGGTTCTACAACTTTTACCTTCTTAGTCATTTGACGAACAATAATTTCGATGTGTTTATCTGCAATTTCTACACCTTGTGAACGGTATACACGTTGTACTTCATCTACAAGATATTGTTGTGCAGCTTCAGGACCACAAAGTCTGATTACATCGTGAGGGTTTAAAGGTCCACTTGTTAATGGTTGACCTTTCTTAATTTGTTGTTTATTTTGAACAACGATACTTGCATCAATTGCGAATTTGATTTCTTTTCTTCCTTCTTCGTCTGATACTAAGAATAATCTTGGAACTTCATCTTCGATTTCAATTTCTGCAACACCGTCGTACTCTGCTAAAATAGCGCAATCTTTTGGTTTACGACCTTCTAATAATTCTTCTACACGAGGCAAACCTTGAACGATGTCACCGGTTTTTTGTCTTTCGTATAGTAATGTTGCTAAAATATCACCACGTAATACCAATGAGTGAGCATCAACCTGTAATTGTGTACCAGGGCTGATTAAGTAAGGACGACCATTTCTTATTGAAACAGAATCTTTTGAAACTGAAACAATTTGACCGGATACAGGAGCTAAATCTCCTCCATCTGAAAGAATTGAATCCATTTTTACAAATTGTCCTTCTTTTACTGATGCTTTTCCTTTGATTGCTACTTTTGTTTCAAACTCTTCAGAATGTAATAATAATCTTCTTATATCACCTTCTGTTGTTTTGATTGATGCAACACCATTATTGATTGCCAATACTTCTGTTTTTGCAACTGGTGTTCTTGGTTCAATAACTTCACCATTGTTAACTAGTAAAGCTGTTTGTAATGATTGATTCATCTTAGAATTACCTTCTAATTCACGACGTACAATCAATGTTTCTAATACAACAATCTTTAATTGGTTATTAGAATCTAACTCTACTAATCCTTTTAAGTGTGATAAGTAACCTTGCATTTGTAACACTAAACTTGTTCTTGTTAATGCTGCACCATCAAGATTTCTTACTCTTGCACCATCTTTATACTGTAATTGAGTTACAGGTACGATATCAATTAATTCATCAGATGTGTTGAATTTAATTGATACATTTTTAGGTTGAATATCTAATACTTGAACAGGACGAACCAATATTTGGATTGGTTTTTCGTCTAATGAGTCTTCATCCATTCCCATTGTTGTATCAATTTCTTCATCTAAATCATCGATATCTAAATCATCAAAATCAGATTCCATTATTGTTACAATAGAAGTTTCTTTTGCTTTGATTCCTTCTGCAATAACTGTTCCTTTTTTGATTACTTCACCTTCATCAACTTTTAATTCGTTAATATTTGCTAAAGAGTGAACTTCACCTGGACGGATTGTTATTTCATGGATTACATCATTGAATTCTTTGAACTCAACAATACCATCAATATGACAATATACGTCTTTTACAACTTCTGTACCAGCTGTAACGAATGTTCCGTTATCAACCATTTTTAAAGTTGCATCTTTATTGATTTGGTGAATTTCTTCAGGGATAAATACTACATTACCAGGTGTTGTAATAATTTGATTTTCATCAACTTCTACGCCTAAGTATCTGATTTCACCTGAAGATTCTACTGAATATTCATCATCTACTAACTCAGCAATAACCATACCATTTTCAACTGTAGTATCAATTGGAGCTTTAACGATGTATTTTTCTTCAGTATCTTCTACTGTCCATAATTGTTCTTTCTTAGTTTGTTCAAATGTTGCATTTGATGGAGCTAATGATGCGATTACAATTGTTAATTCTTTACCTTGAACAATTTTCTTAATCTTTTGTCCATCAACTTTTATTTCTTCTGTTTCTAAGTCAGAACCGTAACGAACTTCTCCGCCGTGTTCACAAATAATCATTGTTTCAGCAAGTTCTTCACCTGTTTTAACTTTTTGACCATCTTCAACTAAGATTTTAGAACCACCAGGTAAGTTATAAACATCACCACCGATTACCCAAACAATACCTGATTTGTTTGCGATTCTTGAAATGTTGCCTTGACGGTCTTTCTTTTCGTCAGCGATAAAGTCTTCAAAGTATACTTCACCTGATAAATCTGATGTAATATCCTTTGTTGCTTTTTCTGTTAAACGGCTACCATCTCCTGATGATACAGGGTCAAATTCACAAAGTTTATAACCTTTTTTTACTTCCATACCATCTGTAAAGTGAACTATTGCACCTGCAGGGATATGGTATTTTTTATTGAATTTAGCACCTTTAACTTCAACATCGCCTTCAAATATTGCTACATTTACAACGTCCCCGTGACGAGTTCTTAATTCTCTTGTTTTAATTTTTGATGAAACAGTACCAGCTTCAATTGTTTCAACTGTTTTCATAGCACCGGCACCTTTGAATACACCACCGGTGTGGAATGTTCTCATTGTTAACTGTGTACCAGGTTCACCGATTGATTGAGCTGCGATAATACCTATTGCTTCACCTACATCAACTAATTTTTGACTGGTTAATGCCCAACCATAACATTTTTGACAAACACCGTATTCTAAACTACAAGTTAAACCTGATCTAACCTTTAATTCTTTTAAATCAAGGTGAGAAATTTTCTTGATATCGTTTCTATCCATTGTTGTATTTTTAGCTACTAACAATGTTGTTCCGTCTGTATCAAAAATGTCTTGAGCAACTGTTCTACCTAATAATCTATCGATTAATGGAACAATTACTGTATCACCATCTGTGATTGGTTGCATATTAATATATTTATCGCCACCACAATCTTCTGCACGGATGATTACGTCTTGAGCTACGTCAACCAAACGTCTTGTTAAGTAACCAGAGTCAGCTGTTTTTAACGCTGTATCTACAAGACCTTTACGTGCACCATATGAAGAAATGATGTACTCAGTAACGGATAGACCTTCTTTAAAGTTTGATTTAATAGGTAAGTCGATGATTTGACCTTGTGCGTCTGCCATCAAACCACGCATCCCTACTAATTGTGATACCTGTGATAAGTTACCTCTCGCTCCGGAGAATGCCATCATATATACAGGGTTTAGTCTATCAAAGTTTTCTACTACTTGATCTGTTAATTTTGATGTTGTTTCAGACCAAGTATCGATAACTTTTGTATATCTTTCTACTTCGGTAATTTCACCTTTTAAGTATCTGTGTGTAGATTTTTCAATCTCTTTTTCTGCTTCTTCTAATAATGCTTTTTTAGTATCAGGTACAGATAAGTCTGCAATTGAAATTGTTACACCAGATTTTGTTGCGTACTTATAACCTAAATTCTTCAAAGTATTTGCAAGTTCAGCAGTTTTAGCACCACCGTACTCTAAATAAATTTGAGAAAGTAGATTTTTTAAGCCACCTTTATCCATTTGTTTATTAATAAACTCAGGAATTTGTTTTGTATGTGTATATGTGTTTTCCATTTTCTATATTTCCCTTACCTTTTTACTTAAAACCTACACTAGAGCTGATCTTACTGCTTCGTTGAATATAATTCTTCCTGCAGTAGTTTCTATTCTCTTACCATGTTCATCACGAACGATAATCTTATCGTGAAGATCGATTACACCTACTTCTAATGCTGAAATAGCATCAGCATAGTTGTAGAAGTGTCCAACTGGTTCCATGTCTGGTTTTTCTAATATAGTCAAATAATACATTCCCAATACCATGTCTTGTGATGGTGTAATGATTGGCTTACCATTTGCAGGTGCTAAGATGTTGTTTGTTGCTAACATTAACATTCTAGCTTCTGTTTGTGCCTCTATTGATAAAGGAACGTGTACAGCCATTTGGTCACCATCGAAGTCAGCGTTGAATGCTGTACATACTAATGGGTGTAACTGAATTGCTCTACCTTCTACTAATTTAGGTTCAAATGCTTGAATACCAAGTCTGTGTAATGTCGGTGCACGGTTTAACATAACTGGGTGTCCGTCAATTACCTCTTCTAAAATATCCCAAACGATTTCTTCTGAACGTTCGATTTTCTTCTTAGCTGACTTAATATTTTGAACATATCCACGTTCAATAAGTTTGTTTACTACAAATGGTTTGAATAATTCAATTGCCATTTCTTTTGGTAAACCACATTGGTTCAATTTTAATGTTGGACCAACTACGATTACTGAACGACCAGAGTAGTCAACACGTTTACCTAACAAGTTTTGACGGAAACGACCTTGTTTACCTTCAATAATGTTAGATAATGATTTTAATGCTCTGTTATTTGGACCTACAACAGTTCTTCCACGTCTACCGTTATCGATTAGAGCATCTACTGCTTCTTGTAACATACGTTTTTCGTTTCTTACAATAATTTCAGGTGCGCCCATTTCTAATAAACGTTGTAAACGATTGTTTCTGTTGATTACACGTCTATATAAATCATTTAAATCAGATGTTGCAAATCTTCCACCGTCTAATTGAACCATAGGTCTTAAATCTGGAGGTGTTACAGGTAATACATCCATAATCATCCAAGTAGGATCAGTTTCTGAAGAAATTAATGAATCTAATAATCTTAATCTCTTAATTAACTTACCCTTACGTTGAACAGATGTTACGTGTCCTGCTAATTCTGTTCTGATTTCTTCTGCTAATTCTTTGATATCTATTTCCGCTAACAATTCTTTGATTGCTTCAGAACCAATACCAACTTTTAATTCAGATTCTTCATTTTCTGCAATGTAGTCTTCATATTCTTCTTCTGTTAATAGTTGAAGTTTTTTGAACGGACTATCTGCAGGATCCATTACAACATAATTGTTGAAATAAATTACTTGTTCTAGATCTTTTAATGTCATATCTAAAAGTAAACCAAGATATGATGGAATACCTTTTAAGAACCAAATGTGAGAAACAGGAGCAGCTAGTTTAATGTGTCCCATTCTGTGACGTCTTACTTTTGAATCAGTAACTTCAACACCACAACGTTCACAAATGATACCTTTATGACGTACTCTTTTATATTTTCCACAGAAACATTCCCAGTCCTTTGTTGGCCCAAAGATTCTTTCACAGAATAAACCATCACGTTCCGGTTTTAATGTTCTATAGTTAATTGTTTCTGGTTTTGTTACTTCACCATATGACCATTTTAGGATTCTTTCAGGTGAAGCTATACTTATTCGTATATAATCAAAATAATCAATACTTGTAGACATTTATTCTATTTCTCCTTATATTTCGCCTATTGTTGTTGATGTATCAAAGAAATTGATATTTAATAATTCAGAATCTATATCAGAAAGAGTTCTTTTTGGAGCTGCTTTTCTCATATCATCTAAATCTGTCATTAAATCAACTTCTACGCCATCTTTCTTAGCAACAGTAATGTCTAAACCTATACTTTGAAGTTCTCTTACTAATACCTTGAATGATTCAGGAATACCAGGTCTTGGGATGTTGTCTCCCTTAACGATTGATTCGTAAGCTCTGTTTCTTCCGTTTACATCATCGGATTTAATTGTAAGCATTTCTTGTAAAGTATATGCTGCACCATAAGCTTCAAGTGCCCAAACTTCCATTTCTCCGAATCTTTGACCACCGAATTGTGCTTTACCACCTAATGGTTGTTGTGTAACTAATGAGTAAGGTCCTGTACTTCTTGCGTGAATCTTATCATCTACAAGGTGAACAAGTTTCAAGATGTATGATAAACCTACTGCAACTGGTCTATCAAATCTTTCACCTGTACGACCATCTATTAGATAAACTTTACCGTCTTCTCTTACCCAATCGCAACCAGATTCTTTAATACCTCTTAGTAATTCGCCTCTTGTTACGATTTCTGATTGGTTTTCACCGTATCTTTCGTCGAAAGAAGGTGCTTCGTAATGTTCGCCTGTCAAGTATGCTGCTAAACCTAGTAAGCATTCATATGTTTGACCAACGTTCATACGAGAAGGTACACCTAGTGGGTTTAACACGATATCTACAGGAGTACCGTCTGGTAAGAATGGCATATCTTCTTTTGGAAGTATTCTTGAAACGATACCTTTGTTTCCGTGTCTACCTGATAATTTATCACCTACAGATACTTTACGTTTTTGAGCAATGTAAACTCTAATTACTGTATTAGCTCCTGGAGGTAATTCATCACCTTTTTCTCTGTCGAATACTTTTACGTCAAGTACTCTACCACCTTCTCCGTGAGGTACACGAAGTGAATTATCTTTTACATCTCTTGCTTTTTCTGCGAAGATTGCTCTCAATAATTTTTCTTCCGGTGGATGTTCAGATTCACCTTTTGGTGTAACTTTACCAACTAATATATCATCTGCATAAACTCTTGCACCGATACGAACAATTCCACGTTCATCCAAATGTCTTAATGCATATGTATAGAGAAGCCGTCAAATCTCTAAAAAAAGCTCTTGCACTCGATTCTCAAAATATAAAAGCTCAAA
>CALVEW010000029.1 GCA_944326645.1 Candidatus Gastranaerophilales bacterium | reverse complement strand
GGCAGAAACCAAATATATAGAGATAATGAAACAGATTATAATACATACTACACAGGAACAAATAAAAAATGGGTAACAACCAACCCTGAAGATTTACTTAAAAGAACTCCGGAACAAGCAATACAAAGCATTTGTACATTAAACAATCATTTAGAGATTCCGGGATATGTATTATCTCCAAACTATGGTGATAAATGGGGTAGAAGAGCTAATTATATTGAAATTAACCCTAGAACAATAGCACAAGCATATGGAGATACAAAAGAAGAAGGGTTATTAAATACCCTAAAACTTCTTCCTGCAATACCTCCATCAAGTAAAAGTGTTGCAAATTGTGTAATCTTATCTGAATTATATCCACCAATGTATAGAGACAATGATGGCAAAACTGGATATGGTTCATTGTACACAGTAGACCTACACTCAGGAATATCTCGAACATTACTTTCGAAAAACCTTTCAAGAGGTCAAGAAAGAATGGGAGATGATGAACAAGTAAAAGCTTTTAATGATTTGGCTCATATAAGAGGTTTAAAAACTGGGATTAGAATGCCTTTATCAGAAGGTCAAATGACTGTTCAAGGCAGACCTTTCAATTGGGATAAAGATGAAAAAGCATTTATTGATGCTTGCTGTTGGGCAGTTGATTTAGGTTTTGATGCTATATATTTTGATAGTGCAAAACACGTTGGAAATTACGATATGGGAAATTACTGTGGAAATGGTAGGGTTCCAAATTACGGACAAATGCAATGGATAACAAACCAAATACGAGAAAAAACAGGAAGACAAGATATTTCTCTTATTGGTGAAAAATGTAATGACGATTCAAGATTTAACAACTTAGGCTTAACAGCAGGTAATGATTGGGGAAGAGCTGACAGTTATGAAAGTGTTATGCACGAATATAAAAAACAACGTTGGAATGATGAATATGCTGCAGGGCCAATAATTTCTGATGATAATGATAATGGGGCAATTTCTTTTGAACAAAGAAGAAACAGATTAGGAAATGCTCTTAATGCTTATGAAGATATTGGATATAAATTACCAGTCTTTATGCAAATGCACGATTTATTTCCACTTTCTCCTTATACAAATACTCATAATGAAATGATGAATTCTTATAATAGAACAACATACGGAGATCACGAAAGTAATTATAATAACACTTTCAACACATCACAAGCGGCAAGAGATTATAGAATGGGAATGTACCACGAATTTCTAAATGTTATTGACCGTTAGTTAGTTTGTTATAATTATCTAAATACATTTGAGCCAATTTAGGTTTTTCAAGTTTTTTATAAACATAGGCTAAATTATAATGAAAATCTGGCTCAGTATTTTTTAATTCTATAGCTTTTATTAATTTTGATTTAGCTTTCTTTAAATCACCTGCTTTAATATATGCACAAGCTAAATTATAATATGCATAAGAAAACTCAGGTGCATATTTTATTGTTTTTTTATAATAATCTATTGCCATAAAATATTTATCATCATTCAAACAAATATTACCAATATTATAATAAGGTTTATAATAAAACTCATCAACTAAAATTGCTCTTTTATACATAAAAATAGCATCTTCTCGTCTACCTAAATCTAATAAAATATTACCTATTAAAAGATTATCTTGAGCAGTTCTGTATTTTTCTGGTATTTTAAAAAATGTACTCAATGATTCATCTAAATTATTATCATTATATAAAGCAACAGCCTGTTGAGATAAATTATGAACCCGCTCTAATTCTTCTTTTATTTGCTCCTTTGAAACCATATCTTCACCAACAGATAATTTTTCTTTTTTAAAAGGATTTTTAATATTTAAATGTTCTTTTGAGTTTGTTGCTTTATCGTTATCTTCTTTATTCTTTATATCTTTTGTTTTTTGTTCTTTTGGAAGTAATTTTTTTGATTCGGATTTATTACTTTTTGATTCTTTTGAAGTAAGATCTTTTTTAGATTTTTCTATAGTTTTTTTCTCTTCATTTGTTTTAATTTGTTCAATTTTAGATTCTTTTGTTTTTTTTGTTGGAAATTTCGATAATAAATCACTCGCAGAACAAGTACTTTTTAATAAAAATAATATAGAAATTATTGTTAAAATTATTTTTTTCATAACTAAATTATATTCTAAATTTCATTTGAAATCCAGCAAATCTATTATTGGAAAATTATTAAAACATGTGAGAAAATACTATAAATGTCTCTTTTACTGATTATACCCTCGTTTTAACTCCTTTTAAACGAGGGGTTTTATTTTATTAGTACAGATATCTTGCTTTTTTCATTTATATTAATTAAAATAAACTTATGGCATTGTTTCAAGAAAACCAAAAAGCAAAAATAATATTTGAAGCTGATGATAAAATCGTTGAAATGGATTGCTACATTGAAAAAATATATTTTGACAGACTTAAACTTATTTTACCCAAAGCAGCAAGCAGATATAATCCTTACTTAAAAGCAGGTAAAAAAATCACTATCAATGTTTTTTCACATCTTGGTATTTTGGAACAAGAATCAATAATCATAACCTCTCCTTTAGAAAAGGAATTTACTGTAGAATATGACATTGATGCAATTGAAATTAACAACAGAAGAAGAATTAAAAGATATTCTGCAAGTTGTGATTTAATTATTTTTAGACCACTACTTGGAAATATTGAAACACAAATTATTGATATAAGTACAAGAGGACTAAGATATTATTCAGATATACCTCTTGAATCAGGAGCTATTTTTGATTGCAAATTACTCTTAAAACCTACTGATAAAAAAATATTATTTAAAGGAAAAATTGCAGATAATAAAGGTTTACCTACAGGCGTATACAGAATGGTAATACATAAAATTGCATACAAAGACAAACAAGTTTTATTAGATTTTTGTGAACTTGATTTACAACAATAATGGAAGATAATATGAATATGATTGATAATACACCTACTGAAAATAAACAAAATATTAAAGTAAAAAAAGCAATAGAACGCTGCCAATTAGATTTACAAAAAGATCCTAATAATGCAAAATTACATATTAGATTGGGTGATTTATATCTTCAATGGCACTTAGATATATTCAACTCTTGCCAGTATATTGATGAAGCAATTACTGAATATCAATGCGCTCTTGAAACATATATGGATTCAGCTGAAATATATTATAAAATAGGAAAGGCGCAATTTTATAAAGGTGATTTAGATAAAGCCATTAACTATTTAAATTTGGCTATTGAGAAAAATCATAAATATGCCAAAGCATACTATATGTTAGCTGAAACATACACTAGAAAAGCTTATTTCTTTGAAGCTATTAATGCAGCGAAGCTAGCTGTCAAATATAAACCTTTTAGAAATTCTTGTGCGCATTTCTTATTACACAAACTATATCAAGCATCTTCTTTTAGAAACTTTAAAAAAAGTTTTCAATCAAGACTTGAACAATTACTTGCAATTTCTACTTTTATATTTGATAAAAAAGCAATATTAAATATAAAAAAATCTATTTCATATCTTAGATTTTTCCCTATTTTATTAAAAGGTTTTTATTATGTTCAACTTAGAAATTTAGAAGGTGCTATAAACTTATACAGTAATGCAATTGAAAATGCTCCGGGATTTGTTCCTTTATACTGTCTTTTAGGAGATGTTTATCTTGCTATTGGGCATTTTGATGATGCAATCACAGAATACAAAATGGCAATATGGTTAGATAGCTTAAATATACCGGCATATAGACATCTTTGCCAAGCTTATGAAGAACAAGGCGATTATGATAGAGCCATTGAGGTTTATTTAAAACTTATTTCTATAATGCCAACTGTACCTGATTTTCATTCAAATTTAGCAAACTTATATTATGTTAAAGGTGAGATTCCTGCGGCAATATCTCAATACCAAGCAGCAATAACTTTAAATCCTAACAAACGATGGACAAGTGTTATAGCTCAAACATTAGGATTTGTATATCAAGAAAACCAAAATAATATTGATGCAGCTATATGTTCATATCAAAACGCTTATACTTTAACACCCGAAGATATTGATATATATATCAATCTAGGTAGCGCTTTTTATGATAAAGAAGATTATGATAACGCTGTTAATGTATATCGAAAAGCTCTTGAGCTTGATCCGGAAAATGCTAAAATTCATTGTAATTTAGGTTTCTTACATTGGGGTAAAGGCAATACTGAAGAAGCTATTAAAGAATATGAATTAGCTATTAAATATGATGAAAATTATGACATTGCTTATAATAATTTAGGTGTAATTTATCTTGATGATTTAGGAAGAGTTCAAAAAGCAATTGAATTGTTCAAAAAATCAGCTGAAACAAACCCTAACTATGCTTTAGCACATTTTAATCTTGCAAGAGCAATTACAATAGTTGGAGATAAAATTGAAGCAGCAAAACTATACCAAATAGCCCAAGATATTAATAAAGTAACAAATGAAATAGATCCTCAAGATATTGTTGACAAAATTAATGGATTATTTTCATAGAAAGGATTAAAATGACAACAACTAATAATAAAATAATTATTACAGTATCAGGAACTGATAAAGTTGGGATAGTTGCTAAAGTTGCAACTATTTTAGCTGAATTAAATGTAAATATAGAAGATATAAAACAAACTCTTATGCAAGGTCATTTTGTAATGTTTATGTTATGTGACATAACAAATTCTCAAAACTCTTTTAAAGAAATAAAAGATAGCTTACAAAAAGAAGGCGAGAGTCTTGGGATGGAAGTATGGGTTCAAAGAAAAGAAATTTTTGATACTATGCATACTGTAGGTTAATTTGATTAATTTAAAATTAAAATAAAAAAAAGCCGGGAATTAAATACCGGCTTTTAAAATGTGCTTATTATAATAAAAGTATTATTTACTAATTTTTGTTAATTTTGTTCTAATTCCATTTGCTAAATCAGGACGTCCGCTTTTTTCATAAATTTCAGACATTGATTCTAAAAATTTCAAACTGTCAACTCTCTTTGGTTGAACTTTTGTTTGAGTCATCGTTGCTTGTTGCGGACGAGAAACTCTATTATTTGTTGTTACAGTTTTTCTAGGTGCTGCAACTGAATCAGCCATAAGATTTCTTTTTGGTAGTGAAGACAACTTTTGAGCAGTTGTTGTGTTCATTTTATGTTGTAAATATGGTGATTGTGTACTGTTTTGATAAGCTTTTAATCCGTAATTCATTGTAGTATATGGTTTATTTGTTGCATTTTTATAACCAGGAGTCAAGCTTGGGACATCTTTAGTATTTGCAATATCCCTATTTCTCAAACCTTGTGATAAACCAACAGTAATATCATTATCTTTTCCTCTGATTAACTTAGCACCCAATAAGAATAAAAGACCGAAGAAACCAAATGTAAATAATGTACCTGTTGTTTTTCCTGATAGTAAACTTTTTGCATATACTAAAAGACCACCTAAATGTATATTTGATGTTAATGAAGATTTAGCTTCAGTATCTTCTTGTTTATATATTGGAGAATATGTATTAATAGGAGCATTTAGTAATATTTCTTTTTTAGGATTTGCTCTATCTTGAACTTTTACTGAAGAAACTAAAGAATCAAATGTTACAGAAGCATTTGATGCATTTTCTGCCTGAAACATAATATTTAAACCATCAACACCAAATGGTTCAACAATTATATTATCAACATTGGATACATTTTTATAAATTGTACTTAATGTTTTTGAAGCTCTTATACCTTTTAAGCTTAACATTATTCTATTTGGAGCCTGAATTGTTTTCTTTATAGATACAGAATTATCTGCAACTAATACAATATTAAAACTATCTCCCATTGGTTCTATTTGAACACTTTGAAGCACATTATCTGATGCCATTACATTAATGGCAGTAAACAAACTAATAAATAATACTAAAAATACTTTTTTCATGAATTTCTCTCTCTCCCTAATGATAGAGTACATGTTTTCCATGTCCGCAACATCAACCCAAAGGTTAAATTATTTATAGACCATATGGTCTAGGGGTAAATATTGAACATGGTGAAAACCATGTCATGACATGGTTTTCAGGTTTTAATATTAATAAAATTAAAAATTTATTTAAATTAATATAGTATTGACCTTAAACTCTTACAAATAAAGGGTTTTAAACCTTTTAAAGATTTATTAATACATACATCTAAGGATTATAATTTTCTTAATATAACTTTACATTTATAATGTTTTGTAACGTTTATCCTAACCAAATCATATTAGAATCGTGTTTACCACATCTTAAGAAACCATTCTTCTTGTAAAATGGGACTGCATCATCAGCAGATTGAACATAAATAGGCTTATCAGTAATTTGTTTCATATAATTAACTAATTCTGTTCCTATATTTTTAAATTTTCGTTCAGTTGAATTCTTTTTATTAGTTGTAGGATTTACTTGTAACCAATTTAATTGATTTTCTGAATCCATTGTTTCTGAAAATAATGCTAAACCCAAAACTTTATTAACGTCCAAATTTTTATAATCCTTGTTTTGAGTTGTCAAAGCTAAATAATGTTCAGCAACAATATCAGGATACATCTTAGGCTTTAGTACTTCATTATATATTTCAGAAGAAAAACCCGGAGCAATACTTTCCCATTTACAAGCCGTTTCAGCTAAAGCCATAACATCTTTTTGATTTTTTGGATCTAATTCTACAATAGAAACTTCCTGATTTTTATAATTTAAATCAGAAACTTTTTGAGGGATATAAACAGTTTTAAGAAAACTTGCTTTAAAATTAATTGGGGTCATATTTATCTAAAACAAGTAAAATATATTTTTGCTACTTAATTTAAAATTTCTTTAAATGAGCATAAGCTGCATCCATAGCTTTTTTACCCATTTTACCAAAATCAATTGTATACATTGTGCTTTCTCCAATTTGGGTAACATCTAAAATATGACCTATACCTAATTTTTCATGAAAAACACGTTCTCCAACATTAAAGAAATAATCAATTTGAGCCTTTTCTTCTTTCTCTTTAATTTGTTGAGCCTGCATTGCTTCTTGTTGTCTTCTTTCTTCTAACATCTTCTTAATAGAATTGTTTTCGAAGAATTTTTTAGCACTTTCTTCTGCTCTTTTTTGAGCCATTTCTTTATTCTTTTGACTTTTTACTAAAATAGTTCTTTGAGGTGTTCTGTTAGAACGATTACTTAAACCACTAACACCTTTAGGAGCAACAAAATCTGAACCAAAACCTGAATTTGATTTCCTTTGTGGAGTACTTAAACTTTGAACACCTTTTGGAGCTACGAAATTTGCTCCAAAACTACCTGTTGGTATTGATGTTGATTTAGAACTACTTCCCCAATCTGATTTAGAATTATTTGCTTTTATTTTATTAACAGCACTTCTAAAGGTTCTTTCTGATGAATACTCGCCATTTGATGATGTTGAATCTAATAATTGAGGAGGAATTTCTTCTATAAATCTACTTGGATTATAGTATTTATATTCTCCCCACATTTGTCTTCTTTTAGCAGATGAAATATAAAGTTTTTCTTCAGCTCTTGTTACTCCAACATACATCAATCTTCGTTCTTCTTCTAATTCAGATAAAGAATTAAATGTTCTTGAATGAGGGAATATACCTTCTTCAACACCCGCTAAAAATACAATTGGAAATTCCAAACCTTTTGCAGAGTGAAGGGTCATTAAAGTAACATTATTGCTTATTTCTTCCATTCCATCAATATCAGAAACCAATGCAACTTGAGCTAGAAATTCACCTAATCTATTATCTTTATCCTCAGGTTCAAACTCATTTGCAACATTCACTAATTCTTGTAAGTTTTCAATTCTTGCAAGTTCTTCTGGAGATCCATCTTGCTCTAATTCTCTGACATAACCACTTTTTTCAATTACAAGTCCTATAAATTCATGTAATGGATAATTATTTTCAACGGCTTTAAAATTAGCAATTAATTTTGCAAAATCAATCAATTTTGAACGAGTCTTTGCTGTAATTGCAGAAATATCTTCGATTCTCTCTACCGCCTGGAACAAACTTATATCATTTTCATCTGCATATTCTTGCAAATGTTTTAAAGTTGTTTCTCCAATAGAACGCTTAGGGACATTTACTATTCTTTTAAAACTTTGTGAATCGTTTGTGTTATAAATCAATTTTAAATATGCAATAGCATCTTTTATTTCTTTTCTATCATAGAATTTTAAGCCACCATATATTTTATACGGTATACCTGCAGCAATACAAGCTTCTTCTAAAGAACGAGACTGAGCATTTGTTCTATATAGAATCGCAAATTGATTATAATTTGCAGAAGTTTTCTTTATAGTTGATGCAATAAAATTAGCTTCATCAGCTTCATCATCAGCTTCATAATAGGTAATTTTTTCTCCATCACCTTTATTTGAGTATAAAACCTTATCAACACGTTCTTGGTTATTTTCAATAATCGCATTTGCAGCCTTCAATATTGCAGCTGTCGAACGGTAATTTTGTTCTAATTTTATTAATTTACATTTTTTGAAATCATTTTGAAAATTTAAAATAATTTTAAAATCAGCCCCACGCCAACTATAAATAGATTGGTCGACATCACCTACAACGCATAATGAACGATTCTCAGGAAGTTCATTTTCTGGAATATAATTTGTATACAAAGCTCTTACCAAATTATATTGAGCTTGGTTAGTATCTTGGAACTCATCTACTAATATATGTTCAAATCGTGAATAATATTTTTCTCTGACTTCCGGATTTTGCTCAAGAAGTTTTACACAAAGCATCAACATATCATCAAAATCAATTGCATTATTATTATTTAAAGCATTTTCGTATTCTTCAAAAATTTGAGCAATTCTCTGCGATTTAAAATCTCTTGCAAAAGTTGCAAATGTATAAGCATCTTGCATTTTATTCTTTGCATTAGATATAACAGCTTTTACAAGTTTTGGTTGATATGTTTTGTCATCTAAATTTAATTTTTTAATAGCTTGTTTTATAACTGCAATAGAATCTTGTTCATCATAAATAGTAAAATTTTTATCAAGCTTTTTCCCTGATTGGAAAGAATAATTATCAATATCCTGTCTTAATATACGTCCGCAAATACTGTGAAAAGTACCAACCCACATATATTTAACAACATCTTCACCTAAAATAGCAGAAAGTCTTTCACGCATCTCTTTTGCTGCTTTATTTGTAAATGTTACAGCCAAAATATTATGAGCACGAACACCACTTTTAATCATATAAGCTATTCTAGAAGTTAAAACCTTAGTCTTACCACTACCTGCACCTGCAAGAATAAGCAAAGAACCTTTTGTTGTTTTAACAGATTCTAACTGTTGTTCGTTTAAATTAGCTAATAAATTTTCCATCCCCTATTTCCAAAATCAAAGTTTTATGATATCATTACCATACACGAAAAGAATGTACATTGCAATTAGAAGGTGAAAAAATGTCAGATACAATGAATTTAGCAGATAATAATAACGAAAATCAAGCATCATCTATTATGGTTCCAATTGATGATAAAATGGATGTAAGTGATTCTTCGCCTGATACTGTTGATGAATTATCAATGGAATTAGCAACAATTAAACAACCTGCTAAAAGAATTGCTATAATCGGTTCAAGAAACCTTGCAATTACACATCAACAAATGATTGAAACATTAACAACAGCACTTGTTGGACAAGGTAATACAATCATTACTTCAGGGGGTTCATATGGTACAAATGCCGCTGCTATCAGAGGAGCAATGAAAGCTAACCCTCAAAAATTAAAAGTTATTTTACCTCAAACTATTGGACAACAACCTAGTGATGTTCAAGATCAATTAATAGGTGTTCCTAATATTGTAGAGCATGCTGATAGAGCTATGATGACTCTAGCCGATGCTTCAAGAGTTTGCAACAGAGAAATTATTGATGATTGTAATCAATTAATTTGTTTCTTATCACATACAAGTAAAACCTTACATACTGCTATTGAATATGCAGAAGAAGGTCATAAAGTTGTAACTGTATTTTATTTAGATTAATTGAGTATTATGGATTTAATTAAAAATTTAACAGGAAAAGACCCTAAAGGTTATGAACCTGTTGCTTCACGTATTATTAATAATCCTGACGTGGAACTATTCAAAGAGTTAGTTGCCAAAGATGATTTTTTGTTTGATTTTATTAAACAAAATGTTGCTCAAAGATTAGCTAAAGCTTGTAATGCGAATAATTTTAAAAATTTATTTCAATTTCTAAATATTTATTCTCCATATTATGACGAATTTATTTCATCTACATTAGCACAATATGCAGATAAAAATATTGAAAATAAAATGCTTGAATATCTAAAAAATGGAACGGAAGCAGAAAAAACATATTCTGCGAGTTTCTTTTCTTATATTGAAAATAAATCAGCATTAGAAGATTTAAGAAAATATGCTTATTCTCAAAATACAGATTTAGCAACAAATTGTGCAAGAGCACTATCAAAATTAAATGATAAGGACTCATATAATCAAGCAATTCAAAAATTAAATTCTGAAGATAGCTTTGAGCAATATGCGGCTGTAAAATTTCTTGTAAATTATCAAGATACAAATGCATTAAAAGATTTATTTAAAACAATGAAAAATTCAGCAATGGCTGAAAATATTGCAGGAGAAATACCTTTTTTAACTCCACTAATATCTATTTTAAATACTGATTTCAATGATGATGCAATTTTAGCTTTTTGCTATATTTTAAATGGTTTAGTAGAACTTATACCAATAGCACAAATTATTGATTACGAAGTTTACAATTTTATTGACAATATGATAAAATCATCTCCATCTGGACCTATTGCAATTGCTCTTCAATTAGCTAAAGAGAAGTTCAATCTTTTTGTTGAAAATGAAGAATATCTATTTGACGAAGATAAAAATACTAAAAATGAAGTCAATGATATAAACATATTGTTAAATTCTATTAATATGAATAAATATACCTCATTTATATATGAAGAACTTTATGAAGAAAGTGATTTCATATATTTTGCAATGGAACTTATCAAAGATAAAGACAGTATTGCATCTTTATTAAGCGGAAAAAATCAAACTGTAATTTTAAAAGCAATGACAATTTTAAAATCAATGAACTGTTTAACCGAAGAATATAAACAAGAAGGTTTATCAAATATTACAGATGAAAATATAAAATTTGTTGCACAAGCATTGTAATTTATATACCTAACTCTAATTCAACATCATTGATATCACTTTTTACTTTTAAAATTTCATTCAAAATAATTTGAGCTAAATTTGCACTATCAAATTTTTTAATATGCTGACCATCTCTTATTATTTCCAATAAAATCCTTAATAAGCTCTCGATAACATTAACTTGCGAGCTGATACTCAACAATTTTTCTTCCATTCCTAATACCCTTTTATTTTCATAAATTGTATTCAAATACTAGCACATGGAGAAGTATTTTACAAGTATATTTTAATATATTTACATATTTTTATCTAAGTACATTTTATTATATCTTTTTTCTGATTCATCTTGGACAAAGCCTATCTTCTTATAAAAGTTAAGAGCTGCATCTGTCGAATAAAGCATTAATTTCTTATTTGGATAAATTTTTGTAACTGTATCAATTATTGATGAACCAATATTTTTATATTCTCTTTCAGGATTTGAATAATTTTGAGTAGGCAAAACTTGTAAATATTTTATTTCATTATAATGTTCATCTGGTTCTACTTGAACTAATCCTAATATTTGTTCAGAATCAAGTTTATTAAAATCTTTCGTTTGAGTAGTTAACGCATAATACTGTTTATATTTGGAATTAAACCCATATAAATAATCTAAATTTGCATTATCAAAAATATCAGAAAAATAGGTATTTTTACCATACATATAACCTAACTCTTTTAATGCAATTATATCTGATGTATTTTTAGTATCTATTTGAACAAAAGATAATGAACAAGGTTTATTATTTTTTGAAACCTGTGAATTACATATATAATTAGCCTTGAATGATACATTCATTATTTTTTTCTCCATATATAAAAATGAGAATTTAATATAGAATTACGGACAAATCCATTTTTTCTGTAAAAACCTTTTGCTCCTCCTACAGAATATAAATCAATAGATTTATCAGTTAATTGTTTCAAAGAGTCCAATATTGCAGAACCTATCCTTGCAAAAGGTGGTAATTTTTTGTTTTCATTACTTTTTAATGAAAATAATTTAGATATAAAACTTTTAGATTTACCTGTAATATACTTTGGATTTACTTGTAAAAACTCAATTCTATTACAGTTAGACTTCTTGTTGAATTCTACAACTCCGAGAATTTCATCCGGATTTATATGTTCGAAATTATTCTTTTGAGAAGTTAAAGCATAATAATGTTTCGATTTATTTGGAACTACCGAGGAACAAAATGCAGAATTATAAATAATTGAACTATAAGCTTGATTCCAATTTTTATGAACTTTTTCTAACGCATTTATATCTTTGGGGTTTGTTGGTTCTAATTCAACAAAAGAAGCCGTAAACTTTTCATATTTACTTCCATCTGATTTTTTTATATTTACGGGATTGATAAATGTACCTTTAAAACTAACTTGATTCATACTTAAATAAAACAAGTAAAATTATTTTTTGCTATGCATTCCATACAAAATCTAATTTATCTGTAGAATTTTCTTCATTTTTAAATCCATTTTTCTTATAAAAATCTTTAGCTGTAAAAACAGAATGTAATTTCATT
>CALVEW010000028.1 GCA_944326645.1 Candidatus Gastranaerophilales bacterium | reverse complement strand
GCAGATGGTTTAATAACTGCTCATAATAAAAATGATAATGCCGAAACTGTTTTATACAGGATAATAAAAGGTACAGGAATAAAAGGTTTAAAAGGTATTGCTGAAAAAAGAGATTATATATATAGACCATTATTAGATATCACTAGAGATGAAATTGATGAATATTGCAAAAATAATAACCTAACTCCTAATAATGATTCATCAAATGAAAATATAAAATATAAAAGAAATTTTATAAGACATAAATTAATACCATTAGCAACAGAAATTAATGAAAATGCAATAGAATCTATAGTTTCATTATCAAAAGTTGCAACAGATGAGTCCAACATCATTGATGAATATATGGAATACGTAAAATCAGCGGTTATGCAAGATAATTATATCCAATCACCAAATTATCTTGCATTATCTGAACCTGTAAAACGAAGATTATTGTATGATTTGATAACATCACATAATATTGATTACGATTCTGAAAAAATTTATAATTTGTATGAATTTATAAAAGATAATATATCATCTAATAGTGGTGTTAAAACTTCTCTTACTAAAGGATTATGGCTATATGTAAGTTCTAGAACAATAGAAATTATTACCAAAACAGAAAAAGTTCAAGAAGAAGTTTTAATTAGATTGGAAGGTACATATGAAATCGGGAATAAGATATTTGAAATATCAACATACGCAGGAGAAAATATTGAAGAATTTCCAGATGATAATTCATATACCGCATTTATCAATCTTAGAGATATTGATTTAGACTTAACATTAAGAACTCGAAGAGATGGAGATGTTATTAACCCTTTAGGGATGAGTGGAAGCATGAAATTAAAAAAATATTTAATTTCAAAAACCATACCACAACATAAAAAAGATAATTTAATTTTATTATGCAAAGATAATGAAGTATTATGGGTTGCAGGAATAGGTTTAAGTAATAAAATTCATGTAACAGATATACCAACTCATAAAATTAGCTTAAGAGGTAAAAAATTATGATGATAACACCTGACGACATTCATGTTTTATATTCCGAAGAAGATATTCAAAAAAGAATAAAAGCATTGGCAGAAGAACTAAATAAACATTATAATGGAGAAGAAATTTTTGCGGTGTGTGTTCTTAAAGGTTCTGTAATGTTTTTTACAGACTTAGTTAAACATTTAACAATGCCTTTAAAAATGGAATTTATTAGATTATCAAGTTATGGATCTAATTATTCATCATCAGGAAAAGTCAAAGCTGTAAATTTATCATTACCGGATATTAATGATAAAAACGTACTAATCATAGAAGATATTATTGATACAGGTCATACTGCTAAATTTTTATTAGATTTTATTGGACATAATTTTAAAACAAAAACTACAAAGTTTTGCTCTCTATTAAACAAAAAGTCAAAAAGAGTAGTAGATGTAGATGCGGATTTTTCAGGTTTTATTGTAGAAGACAAATTTTTAGTCGGCTACGGTTTAGATTTTGAAGGATTTTATCGTAATATTCCATATATAGGTTATGTAGATGTATAATGTAGCTTTCATTCCTGTTCGAAAAGGAAGTAAATCAATTATTAATAAAAATATAAGTCCGGTAAATAATAAACCATTAATATACTGGACAACATTAGCAGCTCAAGTATCTAACCTTGATAAAGTTTACGTTTCAACTGATGGAGAAGATATAAAAAAGACTGTTGAAGAATTTGGCTTTAATAAAGTTGAAGTTATACCAAGAAGTGAATATTCATCATCAGATACAGCAACATCTGAAACAGCATTGATAGAATTCTGTGAGAATTATAAATTTGACAATGTAGTATTCTTACAAGCAACATCTCCATTAACTACTGCAGTAGACATAAATAAAGCATTAGAAAAATATTTAAACTCAGATAAAAAATCATTAATTTCTGCAGTAAAACGTTCACAATTTATATGGGGTGTAAATGGAGAACCATTAAATTATAACCCTCAAAACAGGCCAAGAAGACAAGATTGGGATGGGTATTATATTGAAAATGGAGCTTTTTATATTTCATCAAGAGAAAATATTTTAAAATCACAATGTAGAATTACTCCTCCTGTAGACTTTTGGGAAATGAATGATAAAACTTTATTTGAAATAGATAATCCTCAAGATATTGAATTAATTGAGAAATTATTTAATTAATTTTATTCATTTGTCTTTTAATATAAAATAGTTATAATAATAAAATATAGCGATTTATTAAGAGAGTGAGTATGAAAAAATTTATATTAACATTATTATCAATACTATTAGTATCAACACCTGCATTTTCATGGGGGGAACCAGAACCTGTACCTCCAACAGTTAAATTGCCTTCTAAATATACCCAAGAGTATATTAAATACATAACAGAAGAATATAAATGTACAGGAAAACATGAACTTATTTATGTTGCAATAGATATGTTAAAAGGAACAGAAGGTGATTTTTCTAGAAAAGCATTATTAGGAAACAATTTATCAGGATATCCGGTAAAAATTGAATTTAAAGATTTATCAACAATAAATAAAGATTATGCAGATTTTGATGCAATTGGATGGAAGAAAAAGAAAAAATTATACATATATATCAATCCAAAACATCAATATGCCCCACCAGGAGCATTAGCAGCATTATTAGCCCATGAAGCATTACATCAAGATGAGTATAATTCATTATCTGAAGAAACTTATGCTTGGACAATGGAAGCTGCCGTATGGTGTGAAATGAGGGACTTATACCCTGAATCAAATAAAGAAGATGATCCTTTAGTTAAACGTGAAAACACGTTAAAACAATTATTTGAAAAAGGTGGATACACAAATCAATACATAAAAAAAGCAGTATATGCCAATAAAGGATATCAAGGTCTACCATTAACATCCCCAGGTTTTCAAGAGCTATAAAAATAATTACCTTATTGTGTATTGATTAATATTTTCCCTTGATGTTAAATTAACTTATGATAAAAAAACAAGGTTTCATTTTCATATTAACAATATTAGTTTTGTTTATTGCCAATCAGCTATTTGTAAGCTTTTTAGCAGGTCCGCCCAATATTAATCCTGATACTCTTACAAATAAAACTCATATAAAACCTCAAAAATTATTTGAAAGAACATGGAAAGAAATTAATTCAGGTTTTTATGATGAATCATTAAATTCTCAGGATTGGTCTTATTGGAAAAAACATTACAAAGGAAAAATTAAAACTGATGAAGATGCTAAAGTTGCTATAGATACTATGATTGCCAGTTTAGATGATGATTATTCTAAATACTTGAATAAAAAGGAATATGCAGAACAAAACAGTTCTATTGAATCAAAAATTTCAGGTATCGGAGTAAACATAATGAACGATGCAGGAAAAATTATTGTATTTAGTGTATTAGATAACACTCCGGCAAAAGAAGCAGGAATAAAAGCAAATGACATAATACTAAAAGTTGACGGCAAAAATGTTAGCGGAATGAATATTGCAGATGTTGCAAGTTTAGTAAGAGGCAAAGAAGGTTCTACCGTTACACTTGAAATTCAAAGAAAAAACAAAAAGATTATAAAATCAGTTAAAAGAAAATCAATAAAAATTGAATCTGTAAAATCTTCAGTAAAAAAAGATATCGGATATATTCAGATTTCAAGTTTTATAGCAACATCAACACCAACTGAATTTCTAACAGCGTTAGAAAAAACAAAAGATACAAAAGGGCTAATACTAGACTTGAGAGGAAATACAGGTGGTTTATTAGCAAATGCTATTTTTGTCGCTAATATGTTTTTAGACAAAGGAACAATAGTTAATATTGTGTCTAGAGATGGAAAAGTTGAAAATATTAAGGCTCAAAATAGTTCAATAATAATTGATAAGCCTGTTGTTATATTAGTAGATGGAGCAAGTGCAAGTGCAAGTGAAATTTTATCAGGAGCATTAAAAGACCATCATAAAGCCGTCCTTGTCGGAACTAAAACTTTTGGAAAAGGAATGGTACAAAGAATTATACCATTACCAAACTCAACAGGATTAAACCTTACAATTGCAAAATATTTAACTCCAAATGGTTCAGATATTAATAAAAAAGGGATTACTCCTGATTACATTATAAAATATAGCGAAAAAGACTTTATTGCACATAAAGATCCTCAAAGAGAAAAAGCTGAAAAATTATTATCAGAAATGATTGTTAAATAATATGCTATAATTAACAATATGAACGAACAATTAGCTGAAACTCTAAAACTTATTCCAACATTATCTGGTTGTTATATTTATTATAATAACGAAAATGAAGTTATTTATGTTGGGAAAGCCAAAAATTTAAAAAGAAGAGTATACAGCTACTTTCATAAAAAACACGATAGTGTAAAAGTAGCCGTTCTTGTTTCACAGATTGAAAGAATGGAATATATTATCACAGATTCTGAAGTTGAAGCCTTAATTTTAGAATCTCACTTAATAAAAAAATATAAACCCAAATACAACATCTTACTAAAGGATGATAAAAAATATCCATATTTTCTAATCACAGCAGAAGACTATCCAAGAATTACAATTGTCAGAAAAAAGAATATGAATCCAGAAAAAGGGAAATATTATGGACCATATACTGATATAAGAGCTATGCATTCTACATTGGATTTTCTAAAAAAGATATTCCCTCTAAAACAATGCAAAACCCCGAAATTTTCTAACAGACCTTGTCTTTATTATCATATAGGCAGATGTATGGCTCCTTGTCAAAATAAAATTTCATCAGAAGATTACAAAGCTTTAGTATCACAAGTTGAATTATTCTTAGCTGGCAGACAATCTGAACTATTAAAAAAATTAAAAGAAGAAATGGAAAAGTATGCCTCAACAGAACAATTTGAAAAAGCTGCAAAACTACGAGATAGTTATTTAGATTTACAAAAAACATTAGAACGACAAAAGGTTGTATTTGAAAATACTAAATTAAATCAAGATATAATAGCCACAATCCATGAAGATGGAATTTTAGCAATTACTATTCTTTTAATTAGAGAAGGGCGATTAATAGATAAAAAAGATTTTACTTATTTTGAAGAAAATGAAGATACAACAGAACTATTTAAAACATTTTTTAGAGAATACTATTCTAATTTAATGTTAGAATTTCCTGATAAAATCGTATCAAATGATTTAGAAAATATTGGAGAAAAAGAGCTTTATCAAGAATGGTTAAAAATATTATCAGGTAAAAATATAAAAATAAGTTACGGCAAAACCCAACGCGGGAAAGAATTAACTGAGCTTGCTCATAAAAATGCTAAAAATTTATTAGAAACAGCAAAAATAAAAAAACTTACCAGCATAAGAAACGATTTTAATGAAGTTGGTTCATATCTAATGGAAAAACTAAAATTAAGAACTTTCCCACATAGAATTGAATGTTATGATATATCGCATATTCAAGGGACAAATACAGTTGCTTCAATGGTAGTATTTGAAAATGGACAATCTAAAAAATCAGAATATCGCCGTTTTAAAGTTAAAACAACAGAAGGAAAACCTGATGATTTTCTTTCAATGAAAGAAGTTTTATCAAGACGTCTTGCCCGAATGGGAGAACCTAAATGGGCTAAACCTAATCTTATTATTATTGATGGCGGGAAAGGACAATTATCTTCAGTTATGGAAATAGTAGAAGAAATTGGAATGAACGATATTGATTTTGTTTCATTGGCAAAAAGAGAAGAAGAGGTTTTCCTTCCACATCAATCAGAATCAATTAGAATACCAATGGATTCAAATGTCATGTTTCTAATCCAAAGAATAAGAGATGAAGCACATAGATTTGCTATAACATACCATAGAAAATTACGTTCAAAATCAGCAATTAAAAACTAACTATTAATTGAAGCATCAATACCTGTATCTGCCCAATTGAACATTTTGGTATTTGAATAATTCAATAAATTAAAAGGCGTTAAATTATCTAAATCTTCAAAAGCTTTTATATAATTATTTTTCTTTGAATCCATTAATAAATATGGGATTTTAGCATCTTTTGCAAGAGTTTCCACTTTGGGGTCATAAGATATTGCTAGTGTCTTTATTCCATATTTCAAACCTAAAAGACAGGCATGAAATCTCATTGCCAATAAATAATCATATTCAGCAACTCTATCAATAATTTGTTCATTTGTTAAATTTTGAACTAATTTTACATTTGCTGTCGGATTCTTTTTCTTTAATTTATTTATAAAAACTTGTGATATTCCAACATCCTCAGAATCTTGGAAAGAAATCAATTCAATTTCTCTATCACTAAATTTCAAAGCAATTTGTTTTATAATTTCATCAAATAATTCATCTGTTAATGTATGGAATTTCCTTAATTGTATACCAATTTTTCTTGTTTTACGGCGTTCAGGCAATTTTAAATCAAAGATTGGATCACAAACTAACTTAGCCTGTTTAATTCCCCAACTTTGTAAAAGCTCTAAACTTTTTTCATCTCTAACAGAAATATATTTACATTTTTTCAACGCAGATTTTGCAATTAACTTACCCCAAAAACCATTTACAGGACCTATTCCTTGAGCAAATATAATTACATCTTTTTTTAATGATGCAAACATATGTATCAAACCACAATAGTAGAATAAACTCTTATTGCTTGTTACATTTTGAAGTAAACTTCCACCACCTGATATTAATATATCAAAATCATTTAATCTTTTCATTATTAATTCCGGGTTAAAAGAATTTAATGAATTTACGCTATATAAACTTGCTGTTTTTCTAGGATCAGCAGATAAAACAGTAATATCATTTCCTTTAAGGTGAGATAAAAGTACACTCAAAATAGCTTCATCACCAAAATTATCAAAACCATAATATCCGGAAATTAGTATTTTTTTCATTATAACCTCAATAACTCTTCAGATGTTGGGATATCTTTAATTTGTCCTAATCTATCAATATATATGCCGGCTTGCTTCGCAGCAATCTGAGCAGCTTCTAAAGGAGTATATCCATTAGTTACGGCTGACAAGAAACCTCCGTTAAATACATCTCCGGCTCCCATTGTACTAACAACTGCATTGTTATTATAAAAAGGACAAAATTCAGTATTACCATTATAATGAATATAATAACCGTTATCTGAATGAGATTTTACTACTATTATTTTTACTCCATAATCAGTAAAATAATTCACTATTTTTTCTACAGAAGTTAATTCATATAAAGCTTCTACATCATTTTTTAAACTCATAAATAAGATATCAATATTTTCAATAATATCCTCAAGATACTCTTTTGTATCGTATGCAGTCATAAATGAAGATGTATAATTTGGATCATAAGCAGTTAATATATCATTTTCTTTTGCATATTGATATATTTTTTTTACTAACTGATTTGACTGAATTGACAAAGATTGAGTAATTCCGGAAGAATATACAGCTCTTGATGAATTAATATATTCTTCATTGAAATCATCCAAAGTTAAGTTGTTACTGGCAACTTTTCGTCTGTATGTTATCAACTCATTTTTATCAGAATGCCCTGCCAAATACAATCCATTTTTTTCACTACAAATTTTTATATTTGAAATATCAAAACCTTGATTATTTAATTTTTCTAATATAACATTTTTAAAATTATCATCTCCAATAGATGATATAATTCCAACTCTGGAACCTAATTTTTTAGCAGCTACAGCAGAAGCAAGTACATCACCACCAAAAGACAAAGTAAATGTTTCAGCTTTTTCAAAACTTTGATTTGTAGATAATTCAAGCAAGCATTCACCAATTGCTATAATATCAAGAGTTTTTTCCATTAAGACAATTCCTTAATTTCAGATAATATCTTTTGAGCTCTTTCTGTTATTTCATTTAAGGATAAATTTTCATAAAAATCACGTCCAACTCCAACAGAAGTAGCACCTGCTTGAATATAGTCTTTAACTTCATTTAACTTAATATTTCCCATTGGCATTAAATTTAAAAATGGCATTTGGCGCATTAATTCTTCAAAATATTGAACACCACCCATTGCTGTCACAGGGAATAATTTTATTAGAGGAATTCTTGCCTTCCAAGCATTATAGGCTTCATTTGCAGTTGAAGTCCCTGCAATAAAAGGAACTCCTATATTCTTAGATATCTTAACCATATTCATTTGAAATATTGGTGAAGAAAACAATTTTGCTCCGCAACGACAAGCTTGTGTAGCCTGAAGATTAGTAATTATACTTCCGGCACAAACAGTAGCTTTTTTAGAGACTCTTTCTATTACTTCATATAATGAAGCATTTTCAATGTTGATTTCTAATACTTTTATACCACCTTCAATTAATGCATTTGCAATATCTTCTGCTTTTGATGCATCATTACAACGAATTATTGGGTATATTTTTTCTTCTGATATTAATTTTATTAAATTTCTACTCATAATCTATCCTTTTTCTTAAATTTATTATATCATAAAAGAATAAAAAGGACTTTTTTATGAAATTTTTAAAAGCTTTATTATTATTTATAGCAATTCTAATTTTTATGCTTATTGCATATTCTATTTCAAATAATTTTTTTGAACCTAAAGCTTTTAATTTTATGGTTAAAAATTTTACTGCAACGCAACCTGCTAGAGATGATACCGTAATCATAGTTATTGATGATAAATCTATTGGTAAGTATCGTTGGCCTTGGAAAAGAGAATTATATTGTAAAATTTTTGACTACTTCCATGAATATACAAATAATTCTGCAGTTGTTAGCGATTCTATATTTGTTACACCTGATTTAGATAATCCGAAATCAGATATTAAATATTTTAATTCAATAAAAAAATCAGATAATCTCATATCCGGATTTGACTTATTAATTAACCCAAAATCAAACATACCTAAGAACTATGATAACAGATTTGATAAAAAATTTAAGCTTGATATAAAAGATAAGCGAGCAATTAAATCAAATAATTATTATAAAGCAATCTTACCATTTCCTGATGATTACTTTAATTCTATAAAAATGGTAGGATCCGTAAAAACTCCTGTTAGTAGAGATAGTTTTTTAAGAAGCATACCATATGTTATTCAATATGATGATAAACTATATCAATCATTAGCATTAAGAACATATTCGTTTTTACATGGAAATGAAGGATACATTGTGTATGATGATTATATTATTGGAGAAAACTCTGAAATTAGAATTCCAAGAAACAATGATAAAACTGGAATATACACATTAATTAAATTTTATAAAAAGTATAAAAATACAAATTATTCACATAAAACATACTCTGCAATTGATATTATGGAATCATATGATCAAATAAAAGCAGGAGAACATCCAATAATCAATCCAAAAGAATTTGATAATAAAATTGTTTTTGTCGGTGCAAATGTCAAAGCTGCAGCAACAGGCTTATCTGATATACAAAGAACTCCTATTAGTAACGAGCATTCCGGAGTTGATGTTCAGGCAACAGTTTTAGATAATTTACTATCAGAAGATTTTATGACACAAATTGATGCAGGAGAAAATCTTATTATAACTTTTGCATTAATGCTTGTTGCGTATTTATTAATTAGAAACTTTTCTGTATTTGCCTCTGCTACACTTATACTATTAATAACTGTTATATATTTACTTATATGCGCGAATTGTTTCCACAAAGGTATTGCCATAAATGTAATAACGCCAATATCATTAGAATTTATAACTATGATATTTGCTTACTCACATCGTTTTATTTTAGAAGGCAAAAACAAAGAAAAAATAAAATCTGCAATGGGTAAATATATCTCTGAAGATATTATGAAAAGTGTAGTTAAAAACATTGATGAATTAAAATTGGGAGGAAAAAAAGCTAATGTAACAGTTTTATTCTCCGATATAAGAGGGTTTACATCTATTAGCGAAAAAATATCAGCAGATGAAGTTTCTGTAATTCTAAATGAGTATTTTACAGAAATGGAGCCTATTGTAACAAAGCATCATGGTGTAATCAATAAATTCATAGGAGATGCCGTAATGGTTATATTTGGAGAGCCAATTCAAGATGAAAATCATCCTATAAATGCTATCAGATGCGCTGCTGAAATGCTTGAAAAAGTTAATGAATTACAACAAAAATGGTTAAGTGAAGGGAAGCCTAAAATTGAAATCGGAGTAGGTATTAATACAGGAGAAGCATTCGTTGGTAATATCGGCTCCGAAAAAAGAATGGAATATACTGTAATAGGTGATATGGTAAACTTAGCAAGCAGAATTGAAAGTTATAATAAAACTTATAAAACAAACTTTTTAATAAGTAGTTCTACTTATGCTTGCGTTAAGAATATTGTAGATGTAATAAAAATTTCTAATGTAACAATTAGAGGTAAATCTAAAAAAATGGACTTGTATGAGGTTATTAGTCTAATTGGATAGTAGTATAGAGCAAATTAAAAAAGCTATTGAGATAGAGGCTAAGTATAAATATATTGACATTCGAGGAAAAACAAAATCTTTTTCCGGTTTTATACGCAGCGAAATTCGAAAATTTATAAAAACATCTTCTATACCGGAAAGATGGAAATTTGTATTATCACATTTTGAACAATATTCAATGGATACAATGCCGCAAAGGAAAAAGTCTATCGAATATTTAATAAATGCAATTAGATCAGAATTAAAGCAACAAGAAGAAGATAAAAAGCAAGTAGATGCAAAATTGAACCCATTTTCTTCTGTTACATACGTTAAAGGAGTTGGCCCTAAAGTTGCTGCAATATTAAATAAACTTGGAATTTTTACAGCAAGTGATTTGTTATTTTATTTACCAAGAAAACATATTGATTATTCCAAAAGGACTTTAATCAAAAATTTAGTCGAAGGCGAAAACACTACAGTTTTTGGCTATATAAAAAGAGTTGAAGCATTTACAACTCCAAAAGGTTTAGGTGTTGTAAAAGTCAAAATACAGGATGAAACCGGTAGTTTTATTTTGAATTTTTTCAATAAAAGTAATAAATATGCACTTGAAAGAACTAAAAGACAATTTCCTCAAGGAGCAGGAATAATAATATCAGGTACAGTAAAAATTAATAATTATGATTATTCAAAAACTTTAGAAAATGTCAGTTATTCAATAATGTCAGAAGATTTTCTAACAAAGACAGATTTGAATATTGGAAGAATTGTTCCTATTTACTCTCTTTGTGAGAACATGAACATAAAAACATTACGGAAAGCTATATATAATGCGATACAACTTTATAAATCAAGTATTGTAAATGTTATTCCAGATTATTTAATCAAAAAATATGATTTATTAAATAAAAGTGATGCAATAGAACAAATACATTTCCCTGATAGTATGGAAATGTTAGAAAAAGCAAGATATACATTGGTTTTTGAAGAATTCTTTTTAATACAACTAAAACTTGCAATGATTAGAGAAAAAAATAAAACAGAAAATAAAGCATTACCATTAAAAATAAAAGAAAATGGTCTTGTTAATAAATTTATAAAACAACTACCATTTGAACTTACTTCAGCTCAAAAAAAGGCTGTTAATGATATTTTATCCGACATGAGTTCAGAAGAACCAATGCAAAGACTATTACAAGGAGATGTTGGCTCAGGTAAAACAGTTGTTGCATGTATTATGTTATTAGCAGCCATTGAAAATGGTTATCAAGGAGCAATTATGGCACCTACTGAAATACTTGCACAACAACATTACAATAATTTTGTGAATTGGCTAACTCCATTAGGTTTAAGTGTTGGATTATTTATAGGGAGTATAAGTAAAAAACAGAGAGAATTATCTGAAGTATCATTAAGAAATGGACAATTAGATATTGCAGTTGGAACACAAGCGTTAATACAAGATAATATAGATTTTGCTAATTTAGGTGCTGTTGTAATCGATGAACAACATCGATTTGGTGTAAAACAAAGATTATCGTTAAGAAAAAAAGGACAAAACCCACAAATTCTTACAATGACTGCCACACCAATTCCAAGAACACTTGCAATTACAATGAATGGAGATTTAGATTTAACCATTATTAATGAACTTCCCAAAGGCAGAAAGCCTATTATAACAAAAATGGGAGTTCCTAAAAAACAAATTTATGACTTAATTGAAATGGAAGTTAAAGCAGGACATCAAGCTTATGTAGTTTATCCTCTAATTGAGGAAAGTGAAACACTAGCCGCTAAAGCTGCAACTGTTGAAGCTGAAAAATTACAAAATAGTGTATTCCCACATCTTAAAATTGGTTTATTGCATGGAAAAATGAAAAACTCTGAAAAAGATGAAGTAATGGCAAAATTTAAAAACAAAGAATACGATATTTTAGTTTCAACAACAGTTGTAGAAGTTGGAGTAGATGTTCCAAATGCAACAGTTATTGTTATAGAAAATGCTGAACGATTCGGCTTACCTCAACTACATCAATTAAGAGGACGAGTTGGTAGATGCAATTTACAGTCATATTGCATAATTTCAACATCATCAAAGTCACAAGAAACAAGAAATAGATTATCTATAATGACAGAAACAAATGATGGTTTTGTTATAGCAGAAAAAGATTTACAACTAAGAGGTCCCGGTGAATTTTTAGGTGTAAGGCAAAGTGGGCTTCCGGATTTAATAATTTCTGATATAGTAAAAGACTCTAAGATTCTTGAACTTGCAAGAAATGAAGCTATAAAATTTGTTGCGGATAACCAATTAAATGATTACCCGCAACTTAAAGAAACTACTACATTAACCCTTGATGGAACCTTACTTTTAGGCAGCTGATGTCTTATCCTCATTATTATCAGGTTTAGCTAATTCTGATAAAGGTTTCCAAGGTTTATTTGAACCTAATTTATCAATTGTCGGTCCTATATATTTTTCAATTAATACATGTTCTACAAAATTATCAATAGGCTTCATTGCAAGACCTAGAGCAATAAATCCTCCTAATGATTTTAATGCATTATTTTTAAATAATTTATTACCTTGTACTTTTTTGATAACGTTAAATGCAGCACTTTTCTTTTGTTCTAAATTTCCATCTTTAGCAGCTTTTTCAAATGCTTTAAATAATTTATTAGAAACATTGGTAGGTTTTTTACCTTCAATTAATGCT
>CALVEW010000027.1 GCA_944326645.1 Candidatus Gastranaerophilales bacterium | reverse complement strand
AAATGATGGAAATAGCAACAAAAACATATCAACTCTCTGGCAGAAGATACAATCGTATTCTTAAACTTGCAAGAACCATTCCTGATTTAGAAGATTCTGATAAAATTTTAGATTCGCATATTTCTCTTGCGTTACAATACAAATAAAACTTATTGCAAAAAGATAATTCTCATGTTAAACTTGTAACGAAATGTTACAATAAGAAGATGAAAGAGTGTTTTTATGAGTGAAAGTCATCATTGGATAGTAACAAATGTAATTGCAGGGCACAACATTTCTTTCAACATGGATACCCTATTAACCATGTGGCTTGCTATGGGAATATTAATCGTTTTTGCGATTCTTATTATCAGAAATGCATCTGTTATTCCAACAAGATTACAATATATTGGAGAAAGTATTATTAATTATTTCTCTCAAATTACAAGTAGCGGTATGGGTGAAGAAGAAGCAAAGAAACATAATCCTTTAATTCTTACATTATTCATGTTTATTTTAACTGCAAACCTTGTTGGACAAATTCCATTAAGAATAATTCATCTAAAATCAGGTGAATTAGCATCTCCTAATAATGATATTAATATGACTGCAGCTATGGCAATAGTTGTTTCTATTTATTATATCTATTACGGGATTAAAAAACACGGTGCTATGAAATTCTTCTTCCACGGATGGTCTATCGGTGGAATTATGACAACTTTAATTGATGGTTTAGAATTATTTGTTCGTCCATTCTCATTAGCTCTTCGACTTTTTGCCAATATTTTGGCAGGCGAAATTATGGTTTTAACTTTCTTAGGAATGTTAGCATACTTCTTACCTCTTCCTTTTATGTTATTTGAACTATTTGTTGCTTTGATTCAAGCATTAGTATTTGCTTTATTATCAACAACATACATTACAATGGCAGTAAATGAAGAAGAATAAATAAATAAAAATAAAAGTTAATAGAGGGTTTAACCCTGGAATATAAAGGAGAAAAACTTATGGCAGTAGAACAATTAGCAACATCTTTTGATTTTAACGCAGCTCAATTAGGTGCAGGGCTTGCTGCATTAGGCGTTTTCGGTGGTGGTATCGGTATCGGTATCGCAACTAAAGGTGTTTTAGATGCTGTTGCTAGACAACCTGAAATCAAAGGTGAAGCTTTCAAAAACTTCATCATCGGTGCTGGTTTAGCTGAAGCTACTTCAATTTATGCGTTATTCATCGCTTTATTGTTAGTTTTCGCAAAATAATTTTTAAAAAGGAGAGATTTTTTCTCTCCTTTTAATAAAAACAAAGGAAAGAGAAAATGTTAGAGTTTAATGCAACTTTTTTTATAGCAATGATTAGTTTCGTTATTTTCATGATAATTATGAATGCGATTTTATATAAACCGCTAGACAGAATTGTTAGAGAAAGACGTGATTTAATCGACAAGAATAATCTTAAAGCTAAAATAGCACAAGAAAAAACGGATATTCTTAAAAAATGGCAAGTTTCCAGTATTGAAAAAGCACAAAAATCATCTAGAGAAACTTATCAAAAGATTCTTAATGAATTTAAAGCTAAAAAAGATGCAATTATTGAAAATGAAAAAAATCTTTCAAGAAAAGAAATTGCGATTGCTCAAGCAGAAACTCAAAGTGAAGTAATTGAAGCTAAACACGAACTTAAAGAAGAAGTTAATATCTTAGCTGATATTATTACTTCTAAAGTTCTTGGATGGTAATAAAATTTCACTAAATAATTTTACGAGGCATTAATGGAAAATTTTATCGAAATATGGTCAAAAATATGTGAATCAAATTTATTTAACTTCGTTGTCATGATTTTATTATTAGCATGGATGGTTAAAAAATTTGATTTAGGCAATAAAATAGAAGCCGGTAGAAAAAAAATAGAACAAAATATTTCTGATTCTGAACAAGAAAAAGAAAATTCTCTCAAAAATTTATATGAAGCACAAGAAGCTGTTACTAAAATTGATGAAGAAATGTTCAAAATTTTTAAATCTGCTGAAGATAACGCAAAAATTATTGGTGAAAAACTTATTCAAGAAGGCCATTCTCAAACTAGTGTTATAAAAGAAAATAGTAAAAAAGCTATTGATGCAAACATTAAATCTGTAAAAAATGAAATAATGAAAGAAACTGCTGAACAAGCTCTTTCTCTTGCAGAAGAAAAAATAATAAAAGCTCTTGAAAATGATCCGGGGCTACATCATAAATATATATATGAAAGCATTGATGCTATTGATAGAATCGGAGTTGATTTATAATGAAAAATGCTGAATTTAATGAATTTAAAACAATTTCAAAAAGATATGCAAAAGCTCTTTTAGAACTTTGTGAAGCTGATAATGTAAACAAAGAATTTATCCTTCACGATTTAGAAAATATAAAAGAAGCACTTAACAGCTCATCTGAACTTGTTAATCTAATGAAAACTCCGGGTGTTTCAAAAGCAGATAAACAAAATGTTATATCTAAGATTTTCGGTGGAAAAATACACAAAATAACTCTTAATTTTCTATTATATTTAATTGAAAAAGATAGATTTAATATAGTAGAAAGTATTTTAGCAGAATTTCAAGCTCAACTTGATAAAGAAAATAATTTTGTTCAAATAGAAATTGTTTCTGCAATCAACCTAGATGATAATATGAAAGAAAATATCAAAAACAGATTATCAGGCAAACTTCAAAAACAAGTTACTGTTGATTGGTCTGTTAATCCTGATATAATTGCAGGACTTGTTTTTATCGTTGGTGATAGCATTATTGATACAAGCTTGAAATCTAAATTACAAATGATAGGTAGAAATATTATTAAATAAAAGAGGGAAAACTATGGCAGTTATTAATCCTGATGAAATTAGTTCTATTATAAAAGAAAATATTCAGAACTATGAATCAAAAACAGAAATATCAAACGTTGGAAGCGTTTTAGAAGTAGGTGATGGTATTGCCAGAATCTATGGATTAAGAAACGTTATGTCAAACGAACTTGTAGAGTTTGAAGATGGCAAAGGAACACTTGGTATTACTTTAAACTTAGAAGAAGACAACGTTGGGGTTGTTATTTTAGGTGAATATACTCACATTAAAGAAGGTATGACAGTAAAAACAACAGGAAGAATCGCATCAGTTCCTGTTGGTGATAACTTAATCGGTCGTATCATCAGCCCAACAGGAAAACCATTAGATGGTAAAGGTGATATTCAATATGACAAAACTCGTCCTGTTGAAAGAATTGCACCTGGTATTGTTGCAAGAAAATCTGTTCACCAACCTCTACAAACAGGTCTAACTGCTATTGATGCTTTAACACCTATCGGTCGTGGTCAACGTGAGTTAATCATTGGTGACAGACAAACAGGTAAAACTGCTATTGCAATTGATACTATTATTAACCAAAAAGGTCAAGATGTAATTTGTATCTATGTTGCAATTGGTCAAAAAGCATCAACAGTTGCTCAATTAGCAAAAACTCTTGAAAACCATGGAGCTATGGAATATTCTATTATTGTTTCAGCAACAGCAAACGAACCTGCTCCATTACAATATATTGCACCTTTTGCAGGTGTAGCAATTGCAGAAGAATTTATGGAACAAGGTAAACACGTTCTTATCATATACGATGACTTGACTAAACAAGCTCAAGCATATCGTGCAATGAGTTTATTATTAAGAAGACCACCTGGACGTGAAGCATATCCTGGAGATGTTTTCTACTTACATTCAAGATTATTAGAAAGAGCTGTAAAACTTTCTGATGAATTAGGTGGTGGTAGTATTACAGCACTTCCTATTATTGAAACACAAGCAGGTGACGTTTCTGCATATATTCCAACAAACGTTATCTCTATTACAGATGGTCAAATTTTCCTTGAATCATCATTATTTAACGCAGGTATAAGACCAGCTATTAACGCAGGTATTTCAGTATCTCGTGTAGGTGGTGCTGCTCAAACTAAAGCGATTAAAAAGGTTGCAGGGAAATTAAGACTTGACCTTGCTCAATTTAGAGAATTAGAAGCATTCGCTCAATTTGCATCAGACTTAGATGCAACAACTAAAAAACAACTTCTAAAAGGTCAAAAACTTACAGAAGTTCTTAAACAAGCTCAATACAAACCTTTATCAGTTGCAAATCAAGTTTCAATCTTATTTGCAGCTAACGAAGGTTATCTTGATGATGTTGAAAACAAAGATATTCAATCATTCAAAGAAGGTTGGTTTGAATTCTTTAATACAAAACTTCCTGAATTAGCTCAAAGATTAAACGAAGGTGCAAATCTTGAAGATGCTGATATGGAAGCTCTAAGAAAAGAACTTGATAACTACAAAGCTAGTTTATAATTTTTATTCAGGCGAGAAATTATTCTCGCCTGATATTAATAAATCAAAGGAAAAGTTATGGCAAATTTAAAAGATATTAAAAGCAGAATAAGTAGCGTTGAAAATACTAAAAAAATTACAAGAGCAATGAAAATGGTTGCCGCAGCAAAGGTTAAAAAAGCTGAATCATCAGTAAAAGCAGCAAGACCATTTGCAATTGAATTATTATCACTTTTTAGAAAAATGCTTTCTACAGTCAATGAAATTTCTCAATCAGGAGAAAAAATTGAAGATAGCCTAAATAATTACTTTGGTTTATTAACTAAAAGAGATATAAATACTGTAGGTCTTGTACTTATTTCATCAAATAAAGGTCTTGCAGGAGCTTATAATGCCAATGTTGTAAGAGCTATATTGAAAAAAATTCAAGCATATAAAGAAGAAGGTAAAAATGTTGTTCTTTATATCGTAGGACAAAAAGGTATTTCGGCTTTCAAACATAAAAATGATAGCATAGAAGTTGCAAAAACATATTTAGCAATTGCTAATGATCCGACTCCATCAGGTGCTCATATGATTGCTGAAGATTTAGCAGAAGATTTTATCAACAAAAAAATTGATAAAATTGAAATTGTAACAACAAGATTTAATAATATGATGTCATATTCTGTTCAAGATTGGACTGTTTTACCTGTAAAATTAGAAGAAGAAACAGAAAAAACAGGCGAACCTGATCCACTAATGGAATTTATACCATCAACAGATAGTATTCTTAAAAAACTTGTACCAATGTACATTACAAATTCTATTTACCAAGCTCTATTAGAAGCAAATGCTAGTGAATTAGCTTCAAGAATGACTGCAATGTCTGCAGCATCTAATAATGCTGAAGAAATGATTGCAAATTTAACTGTTAATTATAACAAAGCTAGACAAGGTGCAATTACTCAAGAACTTATTGAAATTGTATCAGGAGCAAATGCGCAAAATTAGAATTTAAAAATCTATAATTTTTATTTTAAAAAGGACAATAATATTAATTATTGTCCTTTTTAGTAAAAAAAAAGGGGGCTAAATTAACCCCCAAAGTATCAACCAACAATTTCTTTAACTTCTGATGCCAAGTTTTTAGAATCAATTTTAATACTTGGCCCCATTGTAGTTGTTACATATACAGACTTAACATAAGTTCCTTTTGCTGCTGATGGTTTTGCTTTTAAAATAGCTTCTGCCAATGTAGCAAAGTTTTTCTTTAAATCGTCTGCATTAAATTGAATTTTTCCAACAGGACAATGAATCATACCTTGCTTGTCAGCACGGAATTCAACTTTACCTGCTTTTGCTGCTTGAACTGCTTGTGCAACATCTAATGTTACTGTACCGGTTTTAGGGTTTGGCATTAAACCTTTTGGACCTAATACTCTACCTAATTTACCTAACATACCCATACAATCAGGTGTTGCAATTAATGTATCAAATTCAAACCAACCATCTGAAATTTTATCAATGATATCTTCTGTTCCTGCAAAATCTGCTCCAGCTTCTTTTGCTTCAGTAACTTTTGCACCTTTTGCAATTACACAAACACGAACTTCTTTTCCTAATCCAGCTGGTAATACAACTGTTGAACGGATTTGTTGGTCTGCGTGTTTAACATCAATACCTAATCTCATGTGGCATTCTACTGTTTCATTGAATTTTGAAATTTCTTTTGAAACTTCTTGTAATTTGTCTATCGCAGCAGAAATACTAGCTGGTTGTTCAAAACCTGCAAGTAATTCTTTTGTTTTTTGTTGTTTTTTTGTTAATTTTGCCATTTTTTTATTCCTTTCATGGTCATAGCGGACAATTTTGTCCTTCCATTTTTAAGTCACTAAACTAATCTACTACTTTTACGCCCATTGATCTTGCTGAACCTTTTATCATCTTAACTGCTGCTTCCATTGAAGTTGCATTTAAGTCGTCCATTTTAATCTTAGCGATTTCTTCTAATTGAGCCATTGTGATTTCTCCAACAACTTCTTTTTTAGTATTAGAAGCACCTTTAGATACGTTTAATGCTTTTTTGATTAAAATTGTTGCAGGTGGTGATTTTGTTACGAATGTGAAACTTCTGTCTTCGTATACATCAATTACAACCGGAATAACATAACCAGCTTGTGATTCTGTTTTCGCATTGAATTGCTTACAGAAATCCATAATGTTAACACCGTGTTGACCTAAAGCAGGACCAACCGGTGGTGATGGATTTGCTTTACCTGCTTGAATTTGTAGTTTAATTTTTCCTACTACTTTTTTTGCCATTTTTGTCTCCTTTCGTGGTAATAACGGGGGGCGGCCCCTTCCACATTGCTATTTATAAAATAATTTATATCTTTTGTATTTGTTTGTATTCTAATTCAACCGGAGTTTCACGACCAAAGATTGATACGTTTGCTCTCAATTTTGCTTTATCTGGATATACTTCTGTAATTTCACCGATAAATTCTGCAAATGGTCCTGATATGATTCTAACTTTATCACCAACTTTAACATCAAGTTCGATTTTTTGTGTTTGTGATGATGAACGGTTGATTATCTTTTTGATTTCGCTATCTTTTGCAGGGATTGGTTTTTTTGCTGATCCAACAAATTTTGTTACACCTGCTGTATGTCTTACTACGTACCAACTATCTTCATCCATTATCATTTCGACAAGTACATAGCCTGGGAAAATCTTTTCGTCTTTTTCTTGTTTCTTTCCACCTTTGATTTGGGTTACTGTTTTTTGTGGAACTTCTACACGGAAAATTCTATCTGACATATTCATATATTCAATACGTTTTTCTAAGTTACTTTTAACTTTGTTTTCGTATCCTGAATATGTGTGTACAATGTACCAACGTTTTTCAGCTTTTTTAGCCTTTTTTTCAGGTTCTTGAGATGCAGTTTCTTTTTCTGCTTCCATTTCTTCTAAGATATTTTCTTCGTTTTCAGCCATCTTTTCACCCTATCTGGTTGGAATTAATCCCAACCCTGCTTTAAATATTATATCCAATAAATAAACTGATACTGTGAACGCAAATACTATAATTACTACAAAAACTGTTTCGGCAATTACCTGTCTTCTTTCTGGCCAATTTATCTTTGACCATTCTAAACGGACTGCTTTTAAGTATGCAATTATATTATTTAATGTATCGTTCATTGTTTTTCCTTTTGTATAAAATCGCGCCCTGAAGGACTCGAACCCTCGACATCCGGTTTTGGAGACCGACGTTCTACCAACTGAACTAAGGACGCAGGTAGAGGTCTTAAAACCTCTGTATTTATTTTTCAATCTTGTCCCTAGTCTTTATTATTTTTCTACAAACTTGATGTATAAATCAACTACCGTAGCGACCTAGGACAATCTACTTATGAAACTAAACTATTTTGTTTCCTTGTGTACTGTTTTCTTTTGACATTTTGGACAATATTTGTTTAATTCCATTCTTTCTTTGTTTGTTTTTTTGTTTTTTGTTGTTGTGTAGTTTCTTTCTTTGCATTCTTCACAAGCTAAAACTACCATTTTATCGTTTTTACCTTTGATTCCCATTTGTCTTTTCCTTTTTCTTGTTTGATTCCTATTTAAAAAAGAATGTGCTATTGTCACATTCTTTTTATTATCGGCTATATTATCGTATATTAAACATGCTTAAATTGCAAATCATTTGTTACTAAATCTTAAGTTATTACATGGTTTGAACCTTTTTTGTATTTTTTTTATTCTACTGTTACTGATTTTGCAAGATTTCTTGGTTGGTCTACATCTTTTCCTAAAAATTCTGCTATATAATATGCCAACAATTGCAATGGAATTATTGCAATAATTGGTGATAAATATTCATCAACATCTGGTATTCTAATAATATCTTCAAATAAATCGTTCAATTTTTCATCATTTGAATTTGTTAAAGCAATCATTCTTGCATCTCTTGCTTTTGCTTCTTCACTATTTGATAAAATTTTATCATATACCATACCCTTCATCATTATAGATAACACAGGCATTGATTCATCTAACATAGCAATAGGACCATGTTTAAGTTCTCCTGCAGGGTATCCGGTTGCATTTATATAACTGATTTCTTTTAATTTTAATGCTCCTTCTAAAGCTGTTGCATAATTTAAACCTCGAGCAACAAATACAAAGTTTTTGAAATTAGCATATTTTTTAGCAATCTCTTGAATTAATTTCTTATGATCTAATATTTCTTCTGCTTTTTCAGGCAAAGTTATTAACCCATGTTTTAAACCCATTAGTTTTGCACTATCTATTGAACCTTTTATTTCTGCAATATGTAATGCTAACAAATAGAAGGAAATTAACTGTGCCATATATGATTTTGTTGCAGCAACTGATACTTCAATTCCAGCATTAACAGGGATTAAACTATTTGCTTCTCTTGCCATTGTAGAATCAGGTCTGTTTGTAATAATCAATATATGAGAACCTTGTTTCTTAGACTGTTTAACAGCTGTAATCGTATCAGCTGTTTCGCCTGATTGAGATACACCAATTACTAATGTTTTATCGTTTGTTGTTGTTTTTCTATAAATAAACTCACTAGATGGTTCTACATCAACTGATATTCCACAAAAATCTTCTAGAATATATTTTCCAATCATTGCAGCATGTAAAGATGTTCCGCAAGCAACAATTTGAATTCTATCAAGTTTTTTAATTGTATCTAAATCAAGTTTAACTTCATCAAGTTTAATAGGTTGATTATCTGCTATTATTTTCCCTGATAAAAGGTTTCTTATTATACTTGGCTGTTCATGAATTTCTTTAAGCATAAAATGTTTAAATCCCATTTTACTTAAAGATACTGATTCCCAAGGTAATGTTTCTATATGTGGTTGTAATTCTACACTAAAACTATTGATCAATTTCATAGAATCAGGAGTTAATGTAACAATTTGATTATCATCTAAATAAACTGCTGTTTTAGTATAATCAATTATTGCCGGAACATCTGAGGCTACATAATATTCATTTTCTCCGATACCAACTAATAAAGGAGCATTTCTCTTTGTTGCTACAATTGTGTCAGGTACATCTTGATGCATTACACAAATTGCATATGCGCCGTTTATTTGTTTTGTTGCAAGTCTTACAGCATCTGTTAAATTATTAACTTTTCCGTATTCTCTTGCTATCAAATGAGCCAATGTTTCTGTATCTGTTTCTGAACGGAATACACAACCATCTGATTTTAATTCTTCTCTTAATTCTTTAAAATTTTCAATTATACCGTTGTGAACAATAACTAATTTTCCACAAGTACAAGAATGAGGATGTGCATTTATTGTATTTGGAGCTCCATGAGTTGCCCATCTAATATGTCCTATTCCCATTGTTGATGTTTTTAAATGTTCTTTTTTAGGTTCTACTAAATTTTTTAAATTTTGTAGTTTTCCTTCTTCTTTATACATTTCTATTTTATTATCTACACTAACAGCAATACCTGCTGAATCATATCCACGGTATTCCAATTTTGTTAATCCATTGAATAAAATATCAACAACAGATTTCTTACCTACATATCCTACAATTCCACACATTATATAAATCTCTCCAATTAAATTTCTAGCTTTTAAAAACATACTACCATAAATTGATGAAAATTAAAGTGGCTTTACAAAAGTTTTATATTTTTTATAATTCATACAATTAAATGTTGTAATAACATAAAATTTAATTAAAAATAATTATATGAAAAAGATAGTTATATTTTTATTTATATTTTTTATTGGTCTATGCTCTTTTGCGGCTAAATCAAATAAAACTTCGGTAATTCCAGATGAACAATTAGCATATATGAGTATTACAATAGACCATATTATGGAAAAAATTTATGGAGGAAGTTTTTTAGCTCCATCTGATACAAAAGCATTAGTTAGCGTAAAAATAAAATTAGATGATAATATGCTATTATCACCTGAACCACAGTATGCGCCTTTATATTACAAACTTGGAAAAGTTTATCAAATTAGAGGAGAAAAAAAAGAAGCTGTTGAATGCTATCAAACTATAATAGAAAATTTTTCTGATACAGCACTTGCTCCAAAAGCAGCTCAAGAACTAAAAAAAATGGGAATAACTGTTGTTTTACCTGAAAATAAAAATAATGAAACTGAAGAAGAATAAATTGTAGAAAACCATGTAAGTTATTGTAGAAAACTCTATTTTTTTCTACAGTTTTCTACATAAAATTTTTAAATTTAAAAGTTTTCTACATTTTTGAAAAATTATCTACAATATTTTCTACAGTTTTTCTACATTTTTAAAAAAACTAAAAAATATTATTATTATTTTATTACAAGTAAAATATTTACCCATTTTCTACAAATTATTAATCCTTATGATGATTATTAATTTATATATATTATTAATTAATATATATAATAAATAATAAGAAAAAAATGCAAAAAATTTTTTACTTTTAGAAATATAAAAAAATGTATCTTTTATATTTAGAATATTTTGTTTTTATTTTATAATATAAAATATAAAGAATAAGAAGATTAGGGGAGTAATTATATATGAAATTTCTTGTTGAAAAAGATAATATGTTTAACGGTGTAAAAATAGTAGAACGTGCAACTGTAGTAAAAGGTTTGCAACCTGTTCTTGCAAATATTTTGATAGAAGCAATTTCTCCTAATAAGTTAATTTTATCTGCTACAGATTTTGATTTATCTATTACAACAGAAATTGATGCTCAAATCGAAACTGATGGAAAAATTACATTACCTGCTAAAAAATTAATGGATATTATTTCTCGTTTAAATGATGGTTTAATATCTTTTGAATTAAATGATAATACAATGTTAATTACAAATGGAAAAACTAAGTTTGAAATAATAGGTATTTCTGCTTCTGAATTTCCACAAATAGAAGAAGTAATTAATAAAGAAGAAGAAATAGAAATAGATTTAGAACCTTTTACTAAAGGTATAAAAGAAGCAGCATTTGCAGCTGCAGGATATGAAACTAACAATTTATTATCAGGTGTTGTATGTGATATTAATAAAAATGTATTGGAAATTGCTTCAACTGATGGTAATAGATTAGCAAGAGCTAGAAAAATTATTAATAATAAAGATGATAAATCTATTCAAATGATCGTTCCTTCAAAAGTTCTTCAAGAATTTTTAAAGATGAGTTATTTACTTGATGATGAAAATGTAAAAATTTACATTGAAAAAACAAAAATGATGATTGAATCAGGTAGAACTAAGATTGTTTCAAGATTAATGGAAGGTCAGTATCCTAAATATAATCAATTAATTCCTACTACTTTCCCTAAAGAAGCAAAAATTAATGTTTCTACAATTATCAAATCTTTGGAAAGAGTTTCTACTATGGTTAATGAGAAAACAAGTATAGTTAAACTTCAATTTAGTGAAAATAAATTAAGTTTGATGGGGGATACTCCAGATGCTGGTGCTTCTGAAGATGAAATTGAAATAACTTATTCAGGTGAAGATATTTTAATCGCATTCAATTATAAGTATTTACTTGATTGTTTCAAAAATTTAGAATCAGAAGAGTTGGTTATAGGTATGAATACTAATCTTTCTGCTACTGTATTGAAACCATATAATGAAGAAGATTTTGTTTATTTAGTTATGCCTGTTCAAATTCGTTAATAAACAACTTTTTTCTTTGTTTGATCTGTTTCAAATTTCGCAATTTGCGGTGCTAGTTTTTTGTTTGCATACATTGTGCCTGCTACAAGTGATGTGAACACTATAGGTATCCTGAATATACTTTTCATTCCTTTTGTAATACTTGTTGATAATGTTAAAAAGAATACAGGTATAAGGGTATCTTTTAGTACACTTTTTGTTGTATGTTTTAATTTATCTTTGAATGTTTTTTCTTCTGCTATTCTAAAACTTTGTAATCCTATAAAAGAATTGTTGAAAACTCTCATTTCAGGCATATTGTATATATTATAAATTATACTTTTTTTGGTTCTTTCATCTACGATATTATCTAAATGTTTCAAGTCTTTTGGTATATTGTTTTTTATACTGTTAAAAGGACTGTTAGTTGATTCATTTGTTACTTTTTTATGTGAATTTTGAGTATATTTATTTGATTCTATTCTTTTATTATTTTCATTTAATTTATCAAATTTTTGTTCTACTTCGTAGTCTATGAATTTTTTATGTGTGTGGCCAATATTAATAATTGAATTGGTTATTAATCCTCCGGCAACACCTGACAATAGTATTAAGGTACTATCTATGCTTTCTTTTATTATATTGTATGAGTTTTTTGCTATAAATTTTATTGGACGTTTTAGTATGTTTTTTTCTGATTTCCAAATATTTGTATTTTTTATTTTATTAATAAGTTTATTGGTATAATTAAATGCTTCTTTTTTAAACGGAGAATTAATAAAATTTTTCCTACCAATAGTATATGCAGCTAGTCCTGCTGCAGAGCCTAGTAATATTGCTGAGTCTTTTGTTAGAACATTTTTCTTTTCATTTGAAGGTGCTTTTTGATAATCTTTCAGCACTTTATAAGCGCCAGTAAAACCGAATAAAAATACACTAGCGGATTGTGAATTTAAAACTCTGTTAAAATTTCCAACAATACTCATTGCATGTACATAAAATCCAAACAAAAAATTATTTGCTATGAGAATGTTAAAAAATAAAAGAATAAGTAAAAAAGATTAGTTATAAACTCCTGGTGTTATAACTTTATCAATAAGTCCATATTCAACAGCTTGTGCAGCAGACATATAATAATCTCTTTCACAATCTTTTTGAACTTTTTCAACATCTTGTCCTGAATTTTGAGCTAAAATAGTTGTTAATTCTTTTTTCATTCTAAGAATTTCTTTAGCTTCAATTTGGATATCAGTAGCTTGACCTTTATATCCCCCTAAAGGTTGGTGAAT
>CALVEW010000026.1 GCA_944326645.1 Candidatus Gastranaerophilales bacterium | reverse complement strand
ACTTTACAGAATATATCTAAAAATGAAGATGATTTTCAAGTTGAAGAACCTGTAAATGAGGCTATTCAAAATTTATTATTCAATCAAAAAGAAACTAATATTGATAAAGAAGAAAAAGAAGAGGTTCTTCATCCAAGTTTCATAAAACCTTTAAAGGTTTATACTTCGGAACCTGAAAGAATTAATTCTGCTGAAGAAAAAATAAAAACTTATGAGCCAAAAGTTGAAATAAAATCGGATGAAAATATAATAGGTCAATATAAAAAAACATATATTCTGATAGAAAAAGATGAAGGTTTAGAAATAGTTGATCAACATATAGCAGATGAAAGATATATTTATGAAACGCTAAAAAATCAAAAAGAACCTGCATCTCAGTTGTTATTTATCTCGGATATAATCGAATTATCTCCTCTAGAGGCAGAATTAGTTAGAGATAACCTTCAAAAATTTTCTAAATTTGGGTATGGAATAGAGTTTTTAAATGATACCGATATAATGTTTAAGAAGGTCCCTCAATTATTATCAAAAGTTTCACCTAAAGAAATAATAAAAGATTTGTTAGAAAATATAGAAGGTGATTTAGATAATTTAGAGGAAAAGATTTTAATAACAACATCTTGCAAGGCTGCAGTAAAGGCAAATACTTCATTAAATATGTTCCAAATGCAGGAAATAATCAAACGTTGGCGAGGATGTAAACATCCATATACTTGTCCCCATGGGCGTCCAATTTCAAAAATTTTATCCCATAATGAAATAGCATCTTTTTTCATGCGAAATAAATAAATGTAAATAATTGTAACGATTATCTGCAATTATATCCCATTTCATTAAAGTTTAAATGGAAGATGACCGTATTACATAATTGTAATTAGGGGTATATATATTATGGCAGATATGTTTAATTTTAATACAGGTGATTCAGGGAATGCAGGTTTAGGTAATTCACAATATTCAAGACCTTCAGTAGAACCTCAATCAGCACAAAATGTAGAATATCAACATAATTGGTTAAGAACTCCACGTCCATTTGGTTTGAACGTAAGAGTTCCTGATGCTCCTACTTTTGTTGGTGAAAATACAAGTGCCTTAATTAAGAAAACAGCAAAAGAATTATTATTGGCACCTGTTAAAGAAATCACTAATTTCTTTGAAAAATATGAAAAAGTATTTAATGGCGAAATAGCAAATGAATTAAAAAGTTTGTATGTACAAAGATTTAATACTGCATCATTATTGCAAAATGAAGATGAAGAAATTTTTGGAGCTTCTCGTCCAAGTTTTATGATGGATATGTAGTAAAACTTATGTAATAGTAAATACTTTTCTATAATATAGAGCAATTCCTGATATTGTAAGTACAATATTAGGTAAAAATGCAGCAATAAAGGCTGGTAAAGTTCCTGCTTCTCCAAATGATATAGACAATGCTCTAATAAGATAATATGCAAATATAATTAAGATACTAAACAAAAATCCCCTATTATAACGAACTCTAGGAGGTGTAATAGCTAAAGGAATACCAATAAGTACAAGAACAATTGTTGTTAATGGTAATGCAATTTTATCGTATAGATTAATTTTCAGACTTCTTCTTTTTTCAGGTTCAATACCTTTGGTGACTTTAAGATAATGTCCAAGCTGCATGAAGTTTCTTTCATTTGCGAGGTTTTTATTCATTTCTTTTTTTAAATCAACCCCGAATTGTGCCACAGATTCTCCAAAGAATGTAGAATTAAGAACTTTCCCTTTATCAGCTATAGTATAAACAATTCCATTGTTAAACACCCAACCGTCAGGAGAAGTCCCACCTTCTTTTGCCTGGAGAACGTGAATGGTATCATCTTTGGACATATCAAGCAGAGTTATGTTGTGAAGTTTTTTATTTTCGCAAAATTCTACATAAAATAATCTTTTTAAACCTCCGTTATCGGCAATTTCTTCAAAAGTAAAGTTATGTTTTCCATCAGGAACATTTTTTTGCGAAAAAGACCATAAAGCTAAATCTTTTGATTGTTTTGTCATAACAGGCACAACTGTTTCATTTATAACAAAGCTAACTATAGCCATAATAATTGCAAAAGCAAAGACTGGTTTTGCAATTCTATTGAATCCGATACCACAAGCTCTCATAACTGTGAGTTCGGAATCAAGGCTTAATTTATTTAATGTCATAACTGTAGATAATAATATTCCCATAGGAATAGTCATTACAAATACGGATGGTAAACTTAAAATTACTAGAATAAAAGCAATTTTAAATGGAATACCGTATTTTGCTATTTGTTTGATTAATGTTATAAATGTATCTGAAGCAAAGATAATAGAAGTAAAAACAAGAACACCCATAATAAACATTTCGATAACTTGTTTAAGAATGTATTTATCAAGTAGTTTTAGGTTGTTTAATTGTTTTCTAATTTTCATTTGTTATTCCTAGTTATTTTGTTTAATAGTTTTTACTCCAAACCTACAATGTATTATCTTAAAAAGGGTTTAAGATAAAATTGTAAATCCTCATCGCTCTAGCCTCTATTAGTATCAATATTAATATTTGTATTAATCGAGGCTTTTTTTATACAAGAAGCGGTGCTTGTTTTTCAAAAGCTTCTTTAATTGATTTATTATAATCTGGTCTAAGAATACCAACTTCAGTAATAATACCTGCTATTAGTTCATGAGGAGTTACATCAAATCCTGGGTTAATTATGTTTACCCCTTCAGCACAAATAGTTTTACCGTTTATGTGTGTAACTTCATCATGTGATCGCTCTTCAATTGGAATTTCAGCGCCTGATTGAATAGATGTATCAATGGTTGATAAAGGAGCTGCAATATAAAATGGAATATTATGATATTTTGCAGCAATTGCTACAGTATAAGTTCCGATTTTATTGGCAGTATCACCGTTAGCAGCAATTCTATCAGCGCCAACTACAACCATATCAATCATACCTTTGCTCATGAAATATGAACACATTCCGTCAGTAATTAATGTAGTAGGAATTCCATCCATCGTAAGTTCAAGAGTTGTAATTCTTGCACCTTGTTGACGAGGTCTTGTTTCATCTGCAAACACTTGAATAGTGTTGTCTTTAGCAAATGCAGAACGAACAACTCCAAGAGCTGTACCATAGCCTACTGTTGCTAATGCACCAGCGTTACAATGAGTAAGTATTGTAGCACCTTTAGGAACTACTTCTGCGCCATATCTACCAATTGCTTTGTTAATTTCAATATCTTCATTTTCCATTCTGATAGCTTGAGTTGTTAAATCATTGATTAAAGTATTAATATCAGAATGTGTTTCTTTAATTAATTTTTTTTGTTGTTCAACAGCCCACATAAGGTTTACTGCTGTCGGTCTTGAAGATGCAAGATAATCACATTTTTCAAGAAGTTTTGTTTTAAATTCATCAATAGAGATATTTCCCCATTTTTCTTTTCCTTCTTGAGCATATAAAACAACTCCGTGAGCGCCTGCAATTCCTATAGCCGGAGCTCCTCTTACTATCATTGTTTTTATTGCATCATACATTTCATTTCCTGTTTTTATGTCAACATAGATATATTCTTCAGGAAATTTTGTTTGGTCAACCATTCTTGATACATTGTCAACCCATTGTATAGTTCTTATTTTTGATTCAAATTCCACTTTTATTCCACCTATCTATTTAATTTCAAAATCTATATTTTCATTTTCAGCTTTTTTTAATCCTGATAATAGTTCATAAATATAGGCTGTAACTACACCAGAAAATGCATTCATTAAGGCAGATATTATTGCAATGAATATTAAGAGCATAATCATTACAAAGAATCCCCCAAAGTTTGTAATAAACATTGTTAATAAATGTCCAACATAATAACTTTTAAAAATAAGCCCAATAATAGCGCTTATAGGCATAAATACAATTGCAAAAGCTATAAATGAGGCAAATCCGATTACTGCACCAATAATAGCACCTTCTTTTAAGTCAATAATTCCAATAAGGTTGTTCTTTTTTAGATAAACAATTATTATTGCAGATAAGAATAATATTAGAGTAAGAAATGCTAATGTTCCAATAAAAGGTATAAGAGTAATTATTCCAATAACTCCACCAACTAAAGCACTAAATAAAGCAATTTGTTTTAATAATAAAATATTCATATACATTCACCTCGTGTTTAATTATCTCATAATAATTAATTTGAGGCAAATAATAAATTAAGTCTAAGATTTTTTATTGATAAGTTTATTAATTTTTTCGTTTACTAAGATTTCGTTATCTTTTAAGTTGAATATCCATTCTTCCATATTGAATTTTTTTATTAACTGTTTTTTAAATTTATCTGATAATTTTTTTAAATTTGATTCAGATGTTACGGATTTAAGTTCGTGTTTATTTTTAAGAGCATAATTTTGATAGAATTCATTAATTCCTGCATTTTTAAGTTCATGTTTCCATTTGTTTTTGTGTAATATTTTATTTATATTCCAATGAATAAATTCAAATAAATTTTCAAAATCATTTTTAGGTCTTAGATTTCTATCATTTAAATGATTAATTTCGTGCCTGATTGTTGAACTTGAATATATTGTGTTTGCATCTTTGTTTAATAGATCTCGTATTGTAATTCTCTTTTCAAAATTATATGCAGCACCTTCTGCATTTGTTAGATTTAAATATTTATCTAAATAATCAATGTTAATGATTTCTGGAAGTATTGCTTTATCTTTCCCTGTTTCTTTCCATATTTTGAGTTCTTCTTCAATATATTTTGCATCGTTAAGTTTTAAATTTGCATTTGAAGAAATTACTAATGTTCCATATGTTTTGTTTATGCGTTTTAATATTTCTTGAATTTCTTTGGGTTGTATATTCAGATATTCATTTAAATATATTTTTTTTATTAACTCAGGTTCAAAAAAAATATAGTTTTCCACAAGTTTTCTAAAAGCTTCTAAATTTAAGTCATTTTGAAATGTTTCCGGAATTTTCATTTTTTGAGCTTTTGAGAAATTTTCTAAGTACTTATCATAGTCCATTTTTTCATTTTTACATTGAGCATATCCGTTGCGATAAGTGTTTTGAGGTTTGATTTCTCCGTCAATGACATCTGCAAACCAACTATTTTTTTTATTGAGCCATTCATAAAATTCTCTTGGTTCGCTTTTTATATTTAAATATTTATTATTCATTATATTTATTGCATCGGTTGCATTTTCTATAAATATCATTTTATGGGAAAAATTGTTTTTGTAATCCTTTTTACTAAGTTTAGAAATCTTTTTTATCTCGTTTAGGATTAGTTCTTTAGTTTCTGGATTGTTAATTAACTCCACTTTCTGAGAAAGCTCTACTATTTTATCTGATAAATTTTCAATATTACTTCTTTCACTAATAATTCGTTCGTATAAAGAATAAAATTGATTCTTTGTGGTTTGATCTTTTATTAAATCAAGTGTTTTTCTTGTTTGTCCTATTTTATTTAGTATTTTAGTACTTCCAAAGTATTCAGGATTAATTAACCGTTTGGCAAACGGCGCAACTTCTTCAGATATATTAGTTATTGTTTTATTATTTATCATTCACATTAACCTTTACTAATTTATAAAGTAATCTTTCTTTAAAAAATTGCCTTGAAATTTACTATTTGTGATAAAATTTTAACGGGAGTATAAAAATGAGAGTTGCACAATTATTTGGAAATCAAATAGAGTTAAGAGATATTGATAAAGTTTCATTAGAGGGGCGGAAAGGCGCAATTGTAAAAGTTTTGGGGTGTGGTCTTTGTGGGTCTGATATTGTTAAATTTCGTCATGGACTTGCTGAAGATGGTACTGTTTTAGGACATGAAATTGTTGCAATAATTGAAGATATAAATTCATCAACCGAATTCAAAAAAGGTGACAGAGTAGTTTGTTCTCACCATATTCCATGTTTTGAATGTCATTATTGCAAAGGTGGAAGTTATTCAATGTGCCAACATTTTAAGAAAACCAATATAATTCCAGGAGGTTTTTCTGAATATGTTTATTTGTCCGAAGAACATTTACAAAATGTTGCGCACAAAGTTCCGGATGTTATGACAGATGAAGAGATATCTTTCTATGAACCTTTAGGTTGTTGTATAAGAGCAGTTGAAAGAGCGAATCTTAAAAAAGGCGACAATGTATTAGTAATAGGTTTAGGTTCAATAGGGCTTTTAATGGGGCAAGCATTAAAAGCTTATGGAATGAATGTTTATGGATGTGATTTAATGCAAGATAGAATTGATTTAGCAATAAGTCGCGGTATTATTGGATTTAATTCGTTGGATGTTGAAAAATCACATGATTTTATATATAACAATACAAATAAAATAGGTGCAGATTGTATATTTATGACATCAGGTGCTGATGCGGCAATTCCTTTAGCATTAAAGACCGTAAGAAATGGTGGAAAAATTTTAGTATTTTCAAGTACTCCAAAAGATTTTGGGTATGCAAATAATGAGGTTTATTATAGAGAATTAACAATAATGGGAAGTTATTCTCCAAGACCTCAAGATTTGGCAAAATCTTTTGAATTGTTGACAACAAGGCAGGTAAATGTTGAACATTTATCAACGGATTATGAATTAAATGATATAGTTAAGGCATTTGATGATACAATAACAAATAAGATATTAAAAGCTTATATAAAAATAGGGGAATAATAAGTGAAAGCAGTTTTATTCTATGGGCCTCAAGATATTAGATATGAGGATGTAAAAATAAAACCTCTGGCAAAAGGGGAAATTTTAGTAAAAGTTAAGTCGGCTCTTACTTGTGGAACTGATGTAAAGACTTTTAGGCGAGGTCATCCTGTTTTAATTAAGAAAGTTCCATCAGGGTTTGGACATGAATTTGCAGGTGTAGTTGAAAAAATTGGCGAAGGTGTTGATAATGTAAAAGTTGGTGATAGAGTCGTTTGTGCAAATTCAGCCCCTTGTGGAGAATGTTTTTATTGCAGACATGAAGAATATAATCTTTGTGAAAACTTAGATTTATTAAATGGAGCTTATGCTGAATACATTGTTGTTCCAGAAAGAATTGTTAAAAAGAACACATTGGTTTTACCTGAAGATTTAAGTTTTGATAAAGCTGCTTTTTGTGAGCCATTAGCAAATGTTGTTCACGGAGTTGAAAGAACTGATATAAAACCTGGTCAAACAGTTGGAATCATAGGTATTGGACCAATAGGTTTAATGTTTGCAAGATTAGCAAAATTAAAAGGTGCAAATACAATAGTTGCAGGTCGTAATCCATTAAAATTAAAAATGGCAGAAGAATTTGCTTATGCAGATGAAATAATTGATTTAAAAAGATATCCTAATCCTGAAAAAATCTTTAAAGAATTTACAGAAGAGAAAAAAGGGTTGGATGTTGCAGTAGAATGTGTTGGACTTCCTGAAATATGGGAAAGAATATTTTCTTGTGTTAGACCTGGTGGCACCGTACATTTCTTTGGTGGTTGCAAATCAGGTTCAACTGTAACATTTGATACAACAAGAATGCATTATGGTGATATAAAATTGATGAGTGTGTTTCATCATACTCCAAAATACTTTAGGCAGGCTTTAGATTATATTGCATCAGGAGATGTTGAAGTTGAAAAATTAATAACAAATACTTTGGCATTAAAAGATGTAGAGTTTGCAATGAAGCAGCATATTGAAGGCAAAGCCATAAAATTTTTAATAAAACCATAGTTATATTGTAAATAAATGTAAATAAGTATCGTAAAATATTAAAGAAATATTGGTAAACATCCGTAGATGTAGCTATATAACTCAAATAATATGCAAGGAGGCTACCCCGATGGATGTGTATCGTGATGTATCATCAAAGCAAGAAGACGTATTGTCTATTAATTTGTTAAATCAAATATCTGAGGAGATAATTGCAAAAGTTCATTCAAAAGATGAATTGTATGAAGTTGTTGATAGGCAAGTATTAGAACAGTATGCAAGAACTGAAGGATGGAAAAGAGCATATAAAGAGATTCCTCTTCCTTCAAATTCAGTTCCATTAGAAAAAAGAAAAGATTTACAAGATAGAAGAAATGATTTGGCCGAGTGGTATTATCTTGAAATAATGGAAAAATTTGAATAAGAGTTCGATTTTATTAATTAATCAAAAATGGACAAGGTTTATTAAATTAAGCCTTGTCTTTATGTTACAATGAAAGTATGGAAATTTTTGAAGTAAAAAATATTTGGAATAAAGTAAAGGAAGAGATAATAAAAACAGTTCCAGCTACTTCACATCCTTGGATTATGCCAATGGAGGCTGTAGGGTATGAAAACGAGATTTTTTCTGTTATAACAGGTCAATCTTTTGCAATTCAGATAATTCGAAAAAATCATTATCAACAAATATTAGATATTTTTTCTTCATTGGGTTATCCGTTAAAAAAATTTGATATTATTTATGATGAAAATTTATCAAAAGAGTTAAAGAAGCAAAAAGAGAAAGAATTAAAAGCGCAAAAAAAAGCAGAAGAAAAATCTTTGAAAGAGACAGCATTTGATGGTATGGCAAAAATGCAGTCACAATCAAATTTAAATTTAAAATATAAGTTTGAAAATTTTGTCGTTGGAGATAATAGCAAATTAGCACATGCTGTTGCATATAATGTTGCACAACATCCTGCAGAAAAATATAACCCATTGTTTATATATGGTGGTTCTGGATTGGGTAAAACTCATTTGATGCAAGCAATTGGTCACTATACTTTGTTTAATAATCCAAAATTAAAGGTTCGTTATATAAAAACAGAAGATTATGTAAATGAATTGGTAGACAATTTAAGAAAAGGTGGCGATACAAATGATAGAATGGCAAAATTCCGTCAAAAGTATCGTAATGTAGATATTTTATTAATTGATGATATTCAATTTGTAGAATCAAAAGGTAGAACAATGGAAGAAATATTCCATACGTTTGATACTTTGTATAATAAAAATAAGCAGATAGTAATCACATCTGATAAAAAACCAAAAGATATTCCAACTTTACCTGATAGATTAAGAACAAGATTTGAGATGGGAATAGTAGTAGATATTACACCTCCTGATTATGAAACAAGAGTTGCAATATTAACAAATTTAGCAGAGCAGTTGGGGTTAAAAATATCTTTTGAAGTTTATGATTATATTGCTAAAAATTTTGAAAGTAATGTAAGAGAATTAGAGGGTGCATTTAATAAAGTAACAGCTTATGCAGATATCGAAAATGCAGAGATAACATTAGAATATGTAAAACGAGTTTTAGGTTGCGATACAAACCAGAAAAAAATATCAATAGAAACTGTAGCAAAGGTTTGTTCAGAATTTTATGGAGTAACCGTTAAGGATTTAAAGAGTCCTGCAAGGGCTCAAAAAATTTCAGATGCAAGAAAGGTATCGGTATATTTAGCTCGTGAGATGATAAAATTAAGCTATGAAGATATAGCAGAATATTTTGAGAAAAAACATCCAACGATTTTGTACTCTTATCAAAAGGTGAAAGATGAGCTAAAAACAGATACAAAATTAAAACAAACAATAAGAGAATTAAAACAAGCAATAAAATCTAATAGTTAATTAAAACTTGTAAAATTAGCTAAAATATTATAAAATAAACCCAATGGAGAGGTAAAAAATATGAAGACAATAGAAGGTGTATTGACAACAAGTGGAGAAAGATTTTGTATAATCATTTCTAGATTTAACGAGTTTATTGGCTCAAAATTATTGTCAGGAGCAATAGATGAATTAAGAAGACATGGAGTAGAAGAAAATAATATAGATATAGTATGGGTTCCAGGAGCATTTGAAATTCCATTAGTTGCTAAAAAATGTGCATCTTCAAATAAATATAATGCAATAATCACATTAGGAGCAGTAATAAAAGGTTCTACAAGTCATTATGATTATGTATGTGCAGAAGTTTCTAAAGGTGTAGCGTCAGTTGGATTAGAAACAGGTGTGCCTGTAATATTTGGAGTTTTAACAACTGATAATATAGAACAAGCAATAGAAAGAGCAGGCACAAAAGCCGGCAATAAAGGTTCTGATGCTGCAAAATCAGCAATTGAAATGGCAAATCTTTTAAAACAAATATAAAAGATAAAAGGATATTTGATGAGCGAAATAATAACAGAATATCGTAATGAAAATACAAAAGATATAGACTTATTGCCAACTATCGACATTGTTAGAAAAATTAATAATGAAGATAAGATTGTTGCGTTGGCTGTCGAGTATGAATTAGAAAACATAGCGAAGGCTGTTGATGTAATTTCAAAACAATTTTTGCAAGGTGGTAAGTTAGTATATTTTGGAGCAGGTACATCAGGTCGTTTGGGTATTTTGGATGCATCAGAATGTCCTCCAACCTTTAGTGTTGATTCTTCAATGGTTCAAGGTATAATTGCAGGTGGTGATATTGCAATGCGTTATGCAGTAGAAGGAGCTGAAGATAATTTTGAATCAGGTTATGCTGATGCAAAAATATTGAATAAGGAAGATGTGTGTGTTGTAATTTCTGCGAGTGGGAATCCTAAATATTTATTAGGTGTATTATCATATGCAGAAGAAATTGGTTGTAAGACAATCGGCATAACTTGTAATTCAAAGGCAAAAATAGCAGAAGAAGTTGGAACATTAATTTGTGTAGAAGTTGGCCCTGAAGTAATAGCAGGTTCAAGTCGCTTAAAAGCTGGAACTGCGCAAAAAATGGTATTGAATATGTTGACAACAGGTTCAATGATAAAGATAGGAAAAACTTATGAAAACTTTATGATTGACTTAAATGCCACTAATGAAAAATTAAAAGATAGAGCTATTAGAATTGTTTCACAAATTGCAGGAGTTTCATTTGCAGTTGCTTACGAAAAATTAATTAATTGTAATTGGAAAATAAAAACAGCTATTGTATCTTTAATATTAGGAATATCGCCGGAAGATGCTAATAGAAAATTAGAATTAAAGAATGGTGTTTTAAGGAAGGTTATAAAACAATAAGAGAGGGTTATAAATGAAATTAACAGTACTTGGAGCAGGATGTTGGGGTTTAACTTTAGCTTGGTTATTAACAGATAACTTTGATGAAGTCGTAGTATGGGGTCGTCATTGTGATTTATATGAAGATTTAATAAAAAATAAACATGCATCAAAACCATTAGAAGTACAGTTAAAAGATAGCGTTATAGTTACTTCGGATTTAGAAAGTGCAATAAAAGATGCAGATATTATATTGTCAGTTGTTGCAACATCAGGGATGAGAGATGTTTGTGAAAATCTTAAAAAAGCTGGAATAAAAAACTCTCAAATATTAGTAAATGCATCAAAAGGTATTGAATTGAATACATTGATGAGAATGTCAGAGGTTATAAAAGATGTATTGCCGGAACAGAAGTTAGCAATATTATCAGGTCCAACTTTAGCAAAAGAAGTTTTGCAAGGTAAACCTACAGCAGCATCAGTTGCGTCAGATGATATGGAAGTTGCAAAATTTGTTCAAGAACATTGTAATGTTCCGAATAGATTCAGATTATATTCAAATAAAGATGTAATTGGTGTTGAGCTAGGAGGAAGCTTAAAGAATGTTATAGCAATTGCTTCAGGTTTTGCTCATGCAATGAATTTAGGAGATAATTGTACAGGTTCATTACTAACAAGAGGTATGGCTGAGATAGTTCGTTTAAGTGTTAAATTAGGAGCAAGCCCATCAACATTATATGGTTTATCTGGGATGGGGGATTTGATTGCTACTTGTTCAAGTCCTATGTCTAGAAATTATACAGTTGGCTCTTTGTTAGGACAAGGTAAAAAGATTGATGATATATTAGCTACTTTAGGTTCTGTTGCAGAAGGTGTAAAAACCTCAAAGGCAGTATGTGATTTAGCTAAAAAATTGGGAGTAGATGTTCCTGTATCTCAGGCAATATATGATGCTGTTTATACAGATATCACACCTCAAGAAGTTTTAAGCCGATTAATGAATAGAAAATTAAAAGAAGAAGAAAATTATGATTAAATATGCTGTAAACTATATAAAAAATACTTTTGTTCCTGTTGAAGTATCAGATAATACTGTACTTGTAGATGGTCAGTATATTCTTGTAAGAACAGAAAAAGGCGAAGAAGCTTTAAAGGTTCATATAGTTAATCCCAAAATCGCAGAATTATGGGATAAACAAGAAGAAAAACCTACACCTTTTCAGTTTATACGTGTAATGACAAAGCAGGACTTAGAATTTTATGAAGAAATAAAAAAAGAAGAAGTTACTTCTTTTTTCAAATGTAAAGCATTAGTAGAAAAATTGAAATTATCAATGAATTTAGTTCAATGTAGAATTACATTTGATAAAAGAAAAATAACCTTTTATTATACAGCACCTGAAAGAGTTGATTTTAGAGAATTGTTAAAAGAATTGACTCAGGTTTTTAAAAGGACAAGAATAGATTTACGTCATATAGGTGTAAGAGATGAAACCTCATTAATGGAAGGTGCCGGCATGTGTGGTAAACCTTTCTGTTGTTGGTCATATAAACGTAAGTTTGAGCCAATAAATGTAAAATTGGCAAGAGATCAAGGAATGCCAATTACTCCATCAAAAATTTCAGGAACTTGCGGTAGATTATTATGTTGTTTGAACTATGAATATTCAAATTATATAGAAGCAGCAAAAGATATGCCTCCAATAGGTTCAACAGTAATGACTCCTAACGGATTGGGTAAAATTTGTTATATTAAGTTTTTAAATGGTATTGTTGCTGTTAAATTAGAAGATGGTAAAACATATGAATATTCCAAAACGGATATAGATATGGTTGATGCAGATGTAAATGTCGATATAGACATAAATGTTCCATTGGTTCAATCATACGCCGAGGATGAAAAAGTAGATATGAAACAATTGAAACAACTAGAAGATGACAGAAATAGTTCTACTGGAAATGTTTAATTGTAACAAATAATATATCTTTTAAAAGCCTCTATTTAAGGGGCTTTTATCGTGTTAAGAATAATAATATAAATAAGAAATATTAAGTTTTGTAACAAAAATATATATAAAGTATTTACAAAAATAATTATATTTGCAATAATGATTATGTAAGAAATAAAGAAGAAGGTTATAAAACAACAACTATTACATGTGGCTTTTACTGCCAAACAACAACTATTCACATTTTTTACAAAATCAAACTCAAATGAATTGAAGTTTGAATAAAATCCAAAAACTATCACAATATAAATTAATAGTCGATTACTCAATACTTTTCGAGGTATGTCGAACGGTTTGTGTTGCGGTAGTTAGAAATGACAACATAACACGATGTTAAACATATAATTTCGAAAGGAGATTGAAATGGCACTCACAATCAACACAAACATGGGGGC
>CALVEW010000025.1 GCA_944326645.1 Candidatus Gastranaerophilales bacterium | reverse complement strand
ACAATCCCAACTATAAAACAATAATATGCAAAAACTTTTAAAGAATATTTTGCTAAAAATTTCAAGAAATATTTAATACATAAATATCCTACAAATCCTGAAACAAATGTTCCAATTATAATATCAACCCAATTATATGTAGCTAATTCAGACATATGAATTTTTACAAAAGGATAAACCATTGAAGCACCTAATATAATAGGAATACTTAATAAAAATGAATATCTGGCTGCAGTTACTCTATCTACTTTGTTGAATAAACCTGTTGCAATCGTCCAACCTGAACGAGAAAAGCCAGGTAATGCAGCGATACCCTGTGCTATTGCCATTAAAAATGATGTTTTTAAATTCATTTCTGATAATTTATTTTGAACTTTTTCAGAATATTTTTCACTAAAATATAATACAAAACCTGTTATAAAAAGTAAGCCCCCTACAATTACAGGAGAATAAACCAATTTTTCAGCAACTTCATTTAATGGATATGCTATTAAAACCGTTACAATTGTACCAAACATAATATATAAACCTAATTTACAATTATGCTCAGAATAATTTTTTGTCTTTATACCATTTATTAATGCTACTAAAATTTCCATAACTTCTTTTCTAAAGAATATTAAAACAGCAATCAAAGTTCCTAGATGTAGCATTATATCAACAAATACTTCTTGATTAGATTGCTGATGTATTGGCATATTATTAAATACCTTATAAAAATTTGAAGTAAAAACAAGATGAGCAGAACTTGATATTGGCAAGAATTCACTCAATCCTTGTACTATCCCCATAAATATTATTTGCAATAATTCCATTTATTAATCCTCATAATAACTTGCACAAGATGTAGCTGTTTCCCAAATAGAAATTTTACTTATATTAGGAATAACTTCTTTCAATTTTGTATATATATATTTTGAAAGAATTTCACTACTAGGACTTATACCTTTAAAATCATCTAATTCATTAATATCTTTATGGTCTAATAAATCTAAAACTTTCTTCAATTCTCTCTTTAATACTTTATAATCAATTAAAATATTGCTTTTATCTAGTTCTGTACCTTTAACATAAGCTTCTACCAACCAATTATGTCCATGTTGATTTTCACATTCGCCATCATAGTTTAACAAATGATGAGCTGCAGAAAAATATAATTGCGCTTTTATTTCAAACATCTTTCTCTCCTTTTTTATAATTTTATTATAAACATTATTATTTTTACAAATCTTTAAATATTATGTATAATAAAATTATGTTTGAAAAAAATATAGAAAAATTAAGTAATATCAAATTAAAAGAAAGAATGAAAGACATTCCAATAAATGCTTGTACAGAAGATATTGCATTTGTACAAACATTAAACGGAAACATTGTATTCTTAAAAGGAGAAATTCCAACAGAAGATACCATTGATCCTATAGGATATGCAAAATCATTAGTAACTAATGATATGAAAAATTTTTCTAATACAGATACCATTATTAGTGTAGGCTTCGGAGTCGGATATATTTTAGATGAGTTATACAACTCAACCAAAGCAAAAATTGTAATATATGAGCCTGATTCCAAATTCCTTAGATTTATTTTTGAAACAGTTGATTTAACTCAGTTTTTATCAGATAAACGTATTTTTATATCTGACAATATGGATGAATGCATTAACTTTATTCTTAACAATTACCTGAACGATGATAAACTAGAGTTTGCAATATCAAGAGTATTATCTATATTTTACAAGGATGATATTGAGACTTTTTCTACAAAATTATATTCAAAACTTAAAAGCAAAATTGTTGACATTAATACAATTAAAATTTTATCTAAAATATGGGTTAACAACATTATTAATTTCATTAATCTTGATAAAAAATTCTATACTTTAGAAGATTTCAAATGGAAATATGGTGATAAAAATGCACTTATATTAGGTGCTGGACCTTCATTAAAAGATAACATTGAAGCTATTAAAAATAATAGAAACAAATTTGTCATATTCGCAGTCAATAAAGCTTTAAAAACATTAGAAGAAAACAATATTATACCTGATTTTGCAATATTTGCAGATGCAAGATATGTAAAACAAACTTATAATTTATCAGAAGAATTCACATCTAAACTTAATATAATTGTAGATTGGAAAGCTGAAGCTGCAATTTCTGAGTTTAAATCAAATAGTACAATAGTATATTTTTCAGATAATGAATTATTTATAAAAAAATATGCCCCTGAATTAAAAATACAATTACATCCGGCAGAACAAACAACAACATTAATTGCTCTTATGTGTGCAAATTACATGGATTTTGAAAAGATTTATTTATGTGGAGTTGACTTAGCATTTAAAGAAAATCAACCTTATTGTGATGAAAATAAAATTGAAATAAAAAATAGTTCAGCAATAATTAATAACGCAGAAAAACATGTTATAGAAGTTCCTTCAGTTACAGGAGGAATGGTTCAAACTAGAGAAGATTACTCTGTGTTCATCAAATCATTTGAGACAATTATAAAAACCAGAGGATTAAAAAACTTATATAATATAACTGATTTTGGGGCATATATTGAAGGAATGAACTATACAAATTTTGATAATATAAATTTACACAAAGTAAAACCTGATATTAATGAATTTATTAGCACACTAAAACCTTGTAATATAAATTTAAAATCTTGTTTATACAAAGAAAAAGAAAGTATTATTAATATAAACAATAATATATTAGGTCATTCTCCTATTAACCTAATAATAAAAAAAATCACAGAAAATTCATCATTACTTAATGAATATCTCCAACACGAATTAATAGAATACACAAGAAATTCCAATTCAACAGCTGCAAAAGATGAATTTTTATCAAAATGTATTTTGGCAATAGATAAACTTCTTGCTATAATATACTAAAATACACTAGATAGGAATATAATTTATGATAACAACACAAAATTTAACTGTCAGCTTTGGCTCTCAGGTATTATTTAAAAACGTAAATATAAAATTCACACCAGGTAACTGCTATGGATTAATTGGCGCCAACGGAGCCGGAAAAAGTACATTTTTAAAAGTATTATCCGGAGATATTGAACCAACATCGGGAGAAGTTCATATTCAAAAAGGTCAAAGAATTGCTGTATTAAAACAAAACCACTTTGAATTTGATGAATTTCCTGTTATAGAAACAGTTATTATGGGACATAAAGAACTTTATCAAGTAATGAAAGAAAAGGATACTCTTTATGCAAAACCAGATTTTAATGATGAAGACGGCATGAAAGTTGCAGAATTAGAAACAAGATTTGCAGAATTAGACGGTTGGCAAGCTGATTCAATGGCTGCATCATTGTTATCAGAATTAGGAATTGATGATTCATTACATTATTCTTTAATGAGTGAATTATCAGGAAGTGAAAAAGTTCGTGTATTACTTGCTCAAGCATTATTTGGAAATCCTGATATTTTATTATTAGATGAACCTACAAACCATTTAAGCTTAGAAACAATTTCTTGGTTAGAAGAATTTTTAATCAATTTCCAAAATACAGTTATAGTTGTATCTCACGATAGAAAATTTTTAGATAATGTATGTACACATATTGCAGATATTGATTATAAAAACATTCAATTATATACAGGGAACTATTCTTTCTGGTCACAAGCTAATATGCTGATACAAAAACAAAAAGAAGAACAAAACAAAAAGACCGAAGAAAAAATTGCAGAACTAAAAGCATTTATTGCAAGATTTAGTGCAAACGCATCAAAAGCAAAACAAGCAACATCAAGAAAAAATATGCTTGATAAGTTGTCACTAGAAGAAATAATACCATCTTCAAGACAATATCCTAGAATAAGATTCAATTATGTAAAAATTCCGGGTAAAGATGTAATAACAATTGATAGATTAAATAAATCTATTGATGGTAATTTATTAATAAAAAATTTTAGTCTTGATGTTGTTCAAGGGGAAAAAATTGCATTCATATCGCAAGATCCATTAACAATTACAACATTATTCCAAATTTTAGAAGGAGAAGTAGAACCTGATTCAGGAAGTGCAACTTGGGGTGTTACTGCAACTCACTCATACTTCCCTAAAGATAATACAAAATATTTTGATAATGACTTAAACTTAATTCAATGGTTAGCACAATATTCTAAAGACCAACATATAAGCTATTTAAGAGGTTACTTAGGTAGAATGTTATTCTCTGGAGAAGAAAGTGAAAAACTATCAAAAGTATTATCCGGAGGAGAAAAAGTAAGATGTTTATTTGCCAAAATGATGGTTGAAGAAAATAATGTTCTTATATTTGATGAACCTACAAACCACTTAGACTTAGAATCAATAACAGCATTAAATAATGCTTTAATCGATTATACAGGAACAGTTTTATTTACATCTCAAGATTATCAATTTATTCAAACAGTTGCAAACAGAATAATTGAAATTACACCTAACGGTTGGATAAATGCTCAATGCAAATATGATGAATATTTAGCAAATCCAACATATCAAAAAAGAAGAAAAGAATTGTATAAAGATATGGTTAAAACAAAATAATTAATTAGTTTTAGTTGCTTTATCTTTTTTATTAGAATAAGCATCTATACCTAAACCAATTAAACCTAAAATCGAGCCATATAGTAATGCTCTTCTTAGCATTACTTTGGATATCGATACATTCATTTCTTTTTGAATAAAATCCTTATATTTCTTTAAGGTCATACCTTTTATATTTAATATTTCTTTGACAGCTTCTTTCTTTTGAGAGAAACTATATGCTTTAAATTCTTCTAAAGATTTTTTTATGTTTTTTTTATTAGAATAAACCGTTGCAAAACCATCACCTAAACCTGCACTTATTCCAAATATTAAACCATTCTTTGTTGTTTTATACCTTGGGGTAAATTTAGCTTGACTATTATTAGCATCATCTTTAATACTTGAATTAGGTTTTATTTGAGATGTCTTAGTATTTATCTTAAAAAATGTCATACACTAACCTTTTTATTTGATAATAAACTAAAACATATAATGAATTTATTTTGCTACTTCCTCCTAAAATCTTTACAAAATAAAAAAAGCGGCAATAAATGCCGCAACTTTAACCCAAATCTTACTATCTTTTCCCTATTTCCCACAAAGGGACGCAACTGAAATTTAAACATATTCCTATGCTGCGTACAATGCTTCCATAAATGCATCATATAAATCATATCCTAATGCATCAATTCCTTCTTCTGCTGAATCTGTAGCCATTGCTATATCAATATTTCTACCATCTGCAATTGCTTTATCAGTATAGAAATTTACTCCATCAGTATCAGCATCAGATATTTCTGCCATCTGAGTAGTTTCTTCAGGACGTTTTACGCTTCCAACTTTTGAAATATTACCTAATGTTTCTACAGGTTTTTCAACTATTAATTCATTTACTCTTGCTACATTTAATTCAGGATCATCAAGAAGAGCCATTAAATCTTCAACTGATACTTCATTATCTACAGCATCAGTATTTGTTTTTTGGAATGAATCACCAATAGGATTTGATGCCAAATCTGATTTAAAAATTGCTTTAGCATTATTTGCAGCTTGAATTTCACCTTGAGTCTCAATTTTACCACCTAATGTTTCTGAATTTGCTATTCTAGCCATTTCATTTAAGAAAGCATTTTTGAAACCATTGATATCGAAACTACCCATAATATATTCTCCTTTTAAATCCTAATTTCTAATTCTTAGTTATTTATATCTTATGTATATATAAAGTATATAAGAGAGAAAAAGTTGCTTTTTTATCTTTATTTTGTTAAGAAAAGTTTACATATAAAGAAAAGCGCCAGTATTACTGACGCTTGAAACTTTATCTTACAATCTTTCCCTAATTTCCCACGGGCATGGCTATTGATAGAAATGGCGTTATCCACCAAAGCCATTAAATCTGTTTTAAGGGAAACATTTAAATTATGCTTTTAGGTTTTCAAACATAAATCTTGCAAGATTCATATCTTCTTCAGAATATTCAACACCATATTCTGCACCTTCAGCTGCAAATGCCATAGTTTTTTCTAAAGGTTTAATAGATTCTGGTTTTGAAATTCCTGCCATTGCCCACATTGCATCTAAATCTGATGCGTCAAAAACAGGTTTTGTTGCTGAGAATTTTACTGTGTCTAAACCAACTTCCATATCAGATGATGAATTAAAACCAAAATCAAATGTTTTTTCTGCTTTATCAGCTTTTTTTGTACCGTTTGTTCCAAATACTGGTTTTGAACCGTTTACGCCATTAAATTCAATGCCCATGTTTATTCTCCTTTTAAATCCTAATTTCTAATTAATTATTTCTTATGTATATATAAAGTATATACCAATCTAAAAATTGCTTTTTTGAATTTATTTTCGTTAACATTACTTTACAAAATAGGCAAAATTCAATATTCACAAGTATTCTTTTTGTATGGAAATTATTAATTATAATCATACAAATTTTAAATCTATAAATAACCCTGTTAAACCTTTTAAGATTAAAACAGGAAATGATATTATTTATTTTAAAGAAATTGATTATAATAAACCTGTTAAAAATAAACTACTAAAAGAAATCTCAACTTTCTTTTTAGATAATTTTGCGAATCAATCAGCTCATCCATTTTGGAAATTATGCAGAAAACATACAAGTACATTTGATAAAGCAACATATGATGATTATATAAATTGCACGATTGATGAAGCAAAAAGACGTTTAAAAAATCCTGACACAACCATTATTCTTGGTCGTAACAAGAAAAAGCAACTTACGGCTGCTATTCTTACAGAACCTTTAAACATACCAAACGTTATCAAGGAAGAAAACACATTATACTTAGATTCTGTTGCTGTTAATAAAAAATATCGAGGGAACCATATTGGAGAAACACTTATAAATAAAGTAATTGATAGCAACAACAAGTATTCTGATATATTTCTTGTATCATACTCAGAATCTGTACCTTTTTATAAAAAGTTAGGCTTTAAGCCATTAACTCCTAAACACTCAGGTCAAGCAAGAATAATTGATAGCATGAGAGAGGAAAGAATTGACTATCCTCAATACGCAGATTTTCTAACAAAGCCTTTAGATAAGAAACAACCTAGATGGTTCAACAATATTTAGTGTTTTAGAGCTTCTCTTACATGGCTTATTACATATTCAACAGCTTTTTCAGGAGCCATTTCTTCTTTTGAACCTGTTTCTCTTACAACAAATTCAACATTACCGTTTTGGATAGATTTACCAACAGTAATTCTAAATGGGAAGCCTATTAAATCAGCATCTTTGAATTTAACACCAGGTCTTTCATCTCTATCATCGATTACAGCTTCAATACCTGCAGCAAGTAATTTTTCATAAGTTTCTTGAGCTACCTTCATTTGAAGTTCATCTTTTGTACTTACAGGAACAACAACTACATGGTAAGGTGCAATAGAGATTGGCCATTTGATACCCCAATCATCATAATGAGCTTCAACTGCAGCTGCTGCTGTTCTTGAAATACCAATACCATAACAACCCATAATATAAGGTTTTGCTTTGCCATCAACATCCATATAAACTGCATTCATTGGTTGAGAATATTTTGTACCTAATTGGAAAATATTACCAACTTCAATTCCTCTTGTCACTTTTAGAGGTTTACCACATTGAGGACAAAGTTCACCAGCTTGAACAAGTCTTATATCTTCAAACTGAACTTCAGGTAACATATCAAAATTTACACCAACTTTGTGTTTATCATTTTCATTCGCACCGATAATAAAGTTCTTTAATTCTTTAACTGTATTATCAGCAACAATTTTTACATCTTTCATTCCCATTGGCCCGATAAATCCAGCTTTCGCATTGAACCCGTTTTTAACCATTAATTCTTCAATTTCTTCAGGAGTTGCAATTCTAATATCAATTGCACCTACTGCGTTCATTAATTTTGTTTCTTCAACTTGTTTATCACCTCTAATTAAAGCAATAACAGGTTCTTTATCAGCAATATAAACCAATGATTTACAAAGAACAGTAGGATCAACTCCTAAGAAAGCACAAACTTCATCTATAGTTTTCATATTAGGAGTATCAACAACTTTGTATTCATTTAGTCCGAATTCTGCACCATCAATTTTAGCTGATGGTAGATTTGATATTGCATGATTTGAATTTGCAGAATAGTCACAATCATCACAATAGAACACATCATTTTCACCTGCATCAGTATCAGTTATTACCATAAATTCGTGGCTTACACTTCCACCGATTGCACCTGAATCTGATTGAACCATTTTTGTAGGTAACCCACAACGGTCAAATATTCTTTTGTAAGCTTTTGCCATATTATCATATTCTTTTTCTAAATCTTCTTGAGAAGTTGAGAAAGAATAAGCATCTTTCATAATAAATTCACGACCTCTTAAAAGTCCGAAACGAGGACGAACTTCATCTCTGAATTTTGATTGGATTTGATAAAGATTTACAGGTAATTGCTTGTAAGATTTTAGTCCATCACGAGCGATTGCAGTAATAATTTCTTCGTGAGTTGGCCCAAGACACATTTCTCTATCGTGTCTATCTTTCAATCTCATCAATTCACGGCCATAAACTTCCCATCTGCCTGATTCTTCCCAAAGTTCTTTAGGTTGAACAAAAGGCATAAGAAGTTCTTGTGCTCCTGCGTTATCCATTTCTTCTCTTACAATGTTCTCAACTTTTTTCAAGACTCTCCACATTAACGGTAGATAATTATATACCCCAGATGTTAATTTTCTAATATACCCTGCTTTTACAAGAAATTTATGAGAAACAACTTCTGCATCAGAAGGGAATTCTCTAAGAGTTTGAACAAAAAGTCTTGACATTTTCATAAACTAAAATCCTCATATAATGTATTTATGAAAAAATCATAACACAAAGAGATATTTAGGGTAAAGTTTATTGTTATCTTAAATCTAATAAACCGTTAATTAAATCTAAAACAACTTTTAGTTCTTTTTCTTTTAAAATATCAAGTTTTAAATATATATCATTTTTAATAGGAGAATTTGAATCAGAAAAATTAAATAAATCTGATTCTTTTACATTAAGAGCATTCGCAATTTTTTCTAAAGTTTCTGCAGTCATAAACCGTCTTCCACATTCAATATTGCTCAAATTTGGAGTATCTAAATCAATCATCTCAGAAAGTTTTTCTTGAGTCATTTTTTGTGCTTTTCTAAATTGTTGAATCCTCTTGCCAAGTTTCTTTTTTAATGAATCCATAATATACCTATCTTCTTTAAAATCATAATATCCACTTAGCAATAACAAAAGTAACTTATATATTAAATTAAACTTGCATAAAATAGTATTTTATGCTAATAAATAAATAACAATATCTAATTTACTATATTTTATTTTATTAAATATATCGGAAATACTATAAAACAATAATTAAACAGAGTATGAAAGAACACATAAACAGCAAATATATAAATATTGTTATACCAATGGCAGGAGCAGGAAGTAGATTTTCTGTTGCAGGATATGATGTTCCAAAACCATTTATTAAATTCGAAAACAAAATGATGATTGAACATGTTTTGTCATCATTTGAAGATTTAAACTGTATTTTCACTTTAGTATTGCAAGAGAAATTTTTAACAGAACAAAAGGAACAAGTTGAAGAACTAAAATCAAAATATGATATTAATATTGTAACAGTACCTAAACTAACACTGGGAGCAGCAATAACAGCACTAGCGGCACATAAATCAATTGATAAGAATTATGACATAATTTTTGCCGATTCAGATAATATTTTTTCCCAAAAAGATATTAATAATTTTATAGAATTTGTAAGAAAAAATAATTTATCAGGAGCAATGCTTACAATAAATTCAGACTTACCTTGCTACTCATATGCAAAAGTCGATGATAATGGGTATTTGCTTGAAACAAAAGAAAAAGAAGTTATATCTAATCATGCAATCACAGGGTTATATTATTTTTCAGCCTTAGAAGAATTTAAAGATGCTGTTATTGATTTGGTCGTATGTAATGATTTATCAAAAGGCGAATTTTATATATCCAATGTATACAATCATTTAAAGAAAACTACACAGAAAATAGGGATATTTGATATTGAGCATTTTGATTGTGTAGGAACACCGGAGCAACTAAAACAATATATAGAAAGAGGCAATAATGCAAAAATTTAATAATATTGTTTTATTTGGAGGCGAGACTAAAAATGAAAATATGCCTGTAGGATTTTATTCTTCTTTGGCATTATTACCACTACGAGGAAAACCTGTTTTATATAGACAGTTAGAAAATTTAAAAAACTCTTATGGACTTGAAGAATTTATTGTTGTGGTATGTAGCGATAATAACAAATTAATTAGGTATATAAAAGAGGTCTTAAAATTACAATTTAATATCAAGTTAGTATTAGTAAATAATAAAAAAAATATACTAAGTTCATTAAAATACGCACTAAGAAAAGCAGATGTAAACTTACCGACAAGAGTATTATTAGGTGACACCTTAATACCAAATAGCATAGGTAATGAAGTTGATATTTTATATACATCAAAAGATATAACATCATCTGAGAATTGGTGCTTGATAAATAATAATGATAAGTTCTATGACAAACTAAAAGATGTAGATTTATCAGATAAAGAAGCATTAGTAGGATACTATGCATTTTCAGATACAAAATATTTATTAAAATGTTGTACAAAAGCAAGATTAATGCTAAGAAAAGAGATATCAACCGCCTTGATAATGTATCAAGAAAAATATAAACTTCATCGAAAACTTATAGATGATTGGTACGATTTAGGTCATACATCAGGCATTATAAAAACTAAGAATTTACTATTTAATGCAAGATGTTTCAATTCTATATCAGTAGATATGGAGCTTGGTTTGTTAAAAAAATCAAGTACAAAAATACAAAAATTAGAAGACGAAGCAATTTGGTACGAGAATTTGCCAAAAGAATTACAAATTTTAACCCCACGACTTATTAATTTTAGAAAAACAAATGAATTTGGAGAATTAACCCAAGAATTGTATGGCTATCCATCTTTACAAGAGTTATATTTATCGGGCGAAGTAAATATAGAAGATTGGCGTCATATAATTGAAAAATTATTTTCACTACATAAAAAATTAGAGAAATATGAAAAAGAAAATAATGAAAAAGCATTTAAATGGTTATATTTTGACAAAACCAAAGAAAGAATTGAAGAATTAAAGACACAAAACACATATTGGCAAGATATTTTTTCTAGAGATTACGAATATATTAATGGGGAAAAATATCTTGGAATAAGATGTTTGAAAGAAAAGATAGAAAATTTTGCAAATAAAATAAGTAAAAACGGTAAAGAAACGATTATTCACGGAGATTATTGTTTCTCAAATATTCTATTTGATGCAAGTAATTATGTATTCAAATTGATAGATCCACGAGGCAGATTAAATGCAGAAGCAACAATATATGGGGATCCAAGATATGATATTGCAAAATTAAGACATAGTATTGTTGGTCTATATGATTTTATCGTTCATGGATTATTCAGACTAAAAGAGTCAAAAACAGGTTTTGAATACAAATTAATAAACCCGGAGGAATATTCAATATTAGAAAAAGTATTTGACAATTGTGTTGAGAAGAATGGATTTGATATACAAGAGATTAAATTTATAGAAGGTCTACTATTTTTATCAATGATACCTTTACACAAAGATAGTTTTGAACGACAACAAATGTTTTATATAAGAGCAATAGAATTACTAAATACGAGTATGAAAGAAAAAGGGAAAATAGAGTGGAAGAAAGAAAACTTAGAATATGTATAGATTTGGATGGGACAATTTGTACAATAAAACAACCAAATGAAACATATGCAGATGTAAAAGCCATGCCTGGTGCGAAAGAATTTATTGACAGTCTAAAAGCTGAAGGACACACAATAATAATAAATACAGCGCGAAATATGCAAACACAGGGGCATAATGTGGGAAAAGTAATTAAGAATGTAGGAAAAATAACCCTAGATTGGTTAGAAACAAATGGAATCCAATATGATGAAATATTTTTTGGTAAGCCAAATGCAGATATAACAATTGATGATAGAGTTGTTAAATTCAATGGTTGGCAAAACCTAAACAAAGAAGAAGTTTTAAACCAAGCAAAAGATAGGTAATAATAAACATATGAGCTTATTAAAAAAAATTAAAAGACATATTAAAACAAGTCAAATAATATCATTTGATATTTTTGATACATTACTTTTAAGACCATATTTAAAACCTACAGATTTATTTTATCATATAGAATTAATCTATAAAGAAAAAGGATTTGCACAAAAGCGAATTGAATCTGAAATAAAAGCTAGAAACAATTTTATCACCTCACAAAATCAAGAAATCTCAATAGATGAAATTTATTTTTATATGCCAGAAAATTTAAAAAAATATAAAAATTTGGAATTAAATTTTGAAAAAGATATCTTATATAAAAACAAAGAAATTGATGAAGTATATCAATATGCCTTGGCAAATAATAAAAAAATTTTTATTATATCTGACACATACATTCCACGAAATATAATCGAAGAAATTTTATTATCAAAAAACATATATGGATGGGATGAGCTTTTTGTATCATCTGAAATAAAACTAACTAAAAACTTTGGAGACTTATATCAATATATTAAAACATTATATCCAAATAAAAAAAAATGGATACATATCGGAGATAATAAAGTTTCGGACGTACATAATGCAAAGAAAAATGGAATACAAGCAATTCATTATAAACAAGTTAAAATACAATTTTTATTAAAAAATAAACGGATTCAAAAAATCTTAAAAAACATAAAAAAAGAAGAACCCAAAATTCAATTAGATCTATCTATTTTAATAATGATAAATGCAATATTATTTTTTGAACATAATTTAAAAAATTCATTTATTAACATATGGGAACTTATTGGAGAAAGATTTGCAGGTCCAATGAATTTTTCATTTGCAAAATGGATTGAAAAAAAATGCATTGATTTTCATGCTAAAGATATTTTATTTATTGCAAGAGATGGATATTTTTTAAATAAAATTTTTAAACTTTTTAAAAATAATATAAACAGTTATTATTTTTACGCCTCACGTGCAATAATTTCAAACATAAATCAAGATAAAGAAAACAATTATAAAACTTTCTTTTCAAATTATATTAACAATAAATATGTAGTTGTAGATGTTGGTACTAACTCATTTACATCACAAAAATTTTTAAAAAAATATAATCCCAACATATTAGGCTTATATTGGTGTACAGGGAAAGATACTAAAGAAAATTATTACAAATTTTATAATGATAATTATAAAAATACAGATAAATTTTTTGCAACAACACT
>CALVEW010000024.1 GCA_944326645.1 Candidatus Gastranaerophilales bacterium | reverse complement strand
GTATTGAAAAAGGCTATGGTTTTAAACCTGATTTTGAAAATGCAAAAAGATATTTAGAAGAAAATGATGGTGCAGGAAATACATTTAAAGCAACATCAAAACCAGTATTAATCGGTACTGCTGTTGTTGGTGCTACAACTATGATTTTCTCATTAATATTAGTTATTCAACAAACATTAGGTATTACTCCTGAAATGATTCTTAACTTGTTAAATCCATATACATTGTTAGGATTTATTGCAGGTGGTGCTGTAATTTATTGGTTCTCAGGTGCATCAATGCAAGCTGTAACAACAGGTGCATATTCTGCTACTGAGTTTATTAAAAACCATATTAAACTAGGTGAAGCAGATGATAAATCAGCTAATTTAGCAAATTCAAAAGAAGTAGTAAAAATTTGTACTCAATATGCTCAAAAAGGTATGGTAAATATCTTTATTGCATTATTTGCTTTTGCTTTAGCTTTAGCTTGTTTATCAGCTCCTGTTGGAACTGACGCTACACCTGTATCATTCTTTGTAAGTTATCTAATCGCAATCGCAGTATTTGGTTTATTCCAAGCTGTATTTATGGCAAATGCCGGTGGTTGTTGGGATAATGCAAAGAAAATTGTTGAAGTAGATATGGCAGAAAAAGGAACACCATTACATGAAGCAACTGTTGTTGGTGATACTGTTGGTGATCCATTCAAAGATACTTCATCTGTTGCAATGAACCCAATAATTAAATTTACAACATTATTTGGTTTATTAGCAATGGAAATTGCAATCAATCCAAGTTTTAGAGATTGTGCAAAAATTGCAGGAGTTGTATTCTTATTAATTGCTATTGTATTTGTAATTCGTTCATTCTATTCAATGCGAATTCAAGGTAATAAGTAATTATTCTTAGAATATAATTATAAAGTGGAATCTAATTAAATTTAGGTTCCACTTTTTATTTACAAAAATTCAAAAAAAGGCAATTTATTTTATTATGATGCTTTATATTGGAAAAGGTGGTGTTTATGTCAGTAAATTTCAATGGTGTAGCAAAGATAAAGTATCAAAACCCAAAAGAATTTCGAAATACTATTAAAAAATTGCAAGCTCAAGAAGTATGTCCTTTTCCCAAATATTGTTTTCATAATAAGGTTACATCTAGTAAACCAATGTATTCTCAATATGCAAATACCTGTTCAATATTAGATATAAATGATACAATGGTTCATTTGGCCCCAGAATTTAGAACTCATAATTTAATGGATAAAATTGCAGATTTAGTAAAAAAAGAAAAAGCTGAAAAAGGAGATGTAACAGCATTTATTATTGGTGGAAAATCTCAAGATAAAGACAGTTTTAATTTATTCAATGATATTGTAAATATTCTGGATAAAGAAGGAACAGATTTTAGTATGATTTGTGGAAAACAAGACAAGCCAAGACATGCGCTTGATTCTTTATGTAAAGATGGAGATACTTTTATTTTTACACAAGAACATAGCCCTAAATTAGAGCAGTTTGTAAAAGAAAACAAATCCCTAACAGGTGATGGTTTGCAAAAAGTTTTTGAACTATTTTATGATTTTGTAGAAATATCTCCAAAACATAAAATAATAAAATAATTTTTATATGACATCAATAACATTAATAGGACAATTGCAGTTTAATTCTTCGTGAGCTACAACTGTTATGTTGTTTAGAAATTCAGAGAAAATAGAGAATGTCATATGTCTTATTTCCATTGGAACAATAAGTAAAATTTCTTCTAATTCATTAATTTCTGCTATTTTCTTTAATTTCTTAGCTAATTTTCCTGCTACATTTCCATCAACTTTAATAACAGCTTCATCTGTCGAATCCGTTAGTTTAAACATTGTATCTAGTGTTTTAGCTGAAAATTCAATTGCTTTGATTTCGTCACCACGTGATGCAATATCTTTTGAAATATGTTTTGCTAATGACAATCTAATTTTATCAAGTAATCCGTCTTTTGATGGCTCATCAGAATAATCATTAATTTTTTCAAAAATATAATCAATATCTTTTATTGAAATACGTTCTCTTATCAAACTTATAATAATATATTTTAATTCTGAAATTGTAATAAAATCAGGAATTATATTATTAATTAAGAATGAATTTCTTTTCTCAACTAATGTTATATATCTATTAATATCGCTATAATCTAAGATTTCTGAAACGTATTTAATTCCAATGAATTCAATGGCTCTTGCGATGTATTCAATAGGAGTTAGTCCTTCACTCCAGAAATCTTCACTTTCATCATTTGGAATCCACCAAATTTCTTTTTCAGTAATTATATCTTTAGAAACAATTGTTCCTTTTGGTTTTCTTGTTATGTTTAAATCATTTTTAAAAAATGCTTTATGTTCAGGTATCGCAATAGTTTTATATACATTTAAAGAATGAACGCATATTGAAAATTCATATGGCTCTAGATCTTCATCATCTTTAAAAACCATTCTTGGTAGTACATATCCAAGTTCATCGGTTAGTTTTTGTCTTAGTTTAACTGTTTCAGATAATAAATCATCTTCTGAATCAGGACTTACAAACTCAATAAGTTCTTCACTTAAATTAACTGTAAATTTTTCTTCTCCAATTCTAGAATACATAACTCCCGGAGATAATTCTCTTGTCAAATCTTGTTTAAATTTTTCTAATTTTTCAATTTCTTCTGACATTTGAGAATTGAGCGCTCCTCTTTGAGAGATTTCTTCTTTTTCTAAATTAGATTTTATTCGATTAATTTTTTGTTTTTGTTCTCTTATTTTGGAAGTAATTTCTTTACAAGTTTCATAAGGTGTTGAATTAGATGATGCAAGCATTTTTTCCATTTGTGATTTGAAGTTATTTACTTTAACTATTTTATCAAATGGTTCATCTTCATCAGTTGTTTCTTTATCTCTCATAAATATACAATTGTATTGAAACTCATCTTCAAATTCAACTTCATGCATAGTATACAAATCCCATCCTGCATCAGACATTTCGTTAAGTAAATCTTCTAATAATTGCTTATCGTCTGTCGGTACTGATTTAATTATGTATTCCATTTTTCTGTTAAACATTCTCATTACCTCTTATTACTTTGTATACTAGTTCTTTATTATAATTGTTTTCTTCTGTAATATTATAAGCATCATAGCAATATTTTTTTACAAGTTCAATATCTTCGTTTTTATTTGCATATATTGTAAATAAAGTATCTCCTTCTTTAACTTCTTCACCTGTTTTTTTATTAAGAAATATGCCGACACTTCTATCAATTTCATCATTATTTTTTATTCTAACGGCACCAAGAAGTTTACAAGCATATGCGATTTTATATCCGTCAATTCTGTTTATAAATCCATTTTGATTGCAACGACATCTGTATCTGTATTGAGGTAAATCAAATAAATCATAAGAATCTATAACCTTAGGATTTCCTTTTTGTTTTTTTATAATGTCTTTAAAAGTTTCTATAGCTTTCCCTGAATCAACCAAATATTTTAAGTATTCTTTAGCTTGCTCAATATTTTCATATCTTTTAAGTGTTACAAGTGCTGTTGCCGCAAATTCATATGATAATTCTGCTAAGTCTCCTGTTTTAATATTGCCTTTTAAAAACTCAATAGCTTCAATAACTTCAATTGCATTTCCAACCGCTCTTCCTAATGGCTCATCCATTGAGGTTATGATTGTTGTAATTGTTTTATTGAAATTTTTCCCTACATTAATCATAAGTCTGGCAAGTTTTTCTGCATCTTCAGTTGTTTGTAAAGATGCTCCTGAACCATATTTAACATCAATAATTATATTTCCAGCTCCTGTTGCAATTTTTTTAGACATAACAGATGCAGTAATTAATGGTATTGAATCCATAATGCTTGTGGTATATTTTATGGCTTGCAAACTTTTATTTGCAGGTGCAATATTATGAATATTTGTCGAAATCGCAAATTTAATATTTCTAAGCTGATTTATAATATCAGGAATTGCAAGATTTGTATTAAAACCTGGAATTGATTTTAATTTATCAATAGTTCCTCCGGTATAACCTATACCAGATCCTAAGAGTTTAATCATAGGAACTCCGGCTGCAACCATAAGAGGTATTAGTGTTATTGTTAATTTATCCCCAACCCCGCCAATCGAATGGATATCAATAACTTGTGATGTGATATCTTGAAGATTAATGATATCTCCCGATTGAATAAGTGCATCTGTAAGATAAGTTGTTTCATTTTCAGTCATGCCTTGAAAATATACTGCCATTAACCACGCACTTATTTGATAATCAGCAACTGTATTATTAATTAAAGAATCGATAATATAATTAATTTCTTCTTTAGAGTGTTCTTTCCCTAATTTCTTTTTCTCAATAATATCTATAATATTCAACTTTATTTAGTTCCTTTTAATTTTTCAATAACAAGATCTGTTATATCCATTCCACCAATGAAAACAGCTCTATCACTAATTACCGCATTAAGTTTGTGTTGAACCATTATATCAGTAGCTGCAGCTTTAATTTTTTCGTAGATTTCATTTTCACTTTTTGCTTTTAATTTTAAGTAAGCAGTTTCTTTAGCTTTAAAATCGTTAGCTACTTTGTCTTGAAAATTTTTCTTTTGGATAGGTGTATCGATAGCTTTGTATTCTTTTTCTTTATCAACTAAATATTGTTGTAATTCGAGTGCTTTAGAATCTAATGATTTCATAGTATCTCTTGCAAAAGGAGTTGATTCAACTACTTTTTGATAATCAATGTAGCCAATACCATCAGCTAATGCAAAATTACTAGCAAATAATATTGTTGCTAAACCTAGAATAAAAAGTTTTAATTTTTTCATGATAATCTCCTTATATTTAATTATATTATATATTAATACATCAAATCGCCAACACCAAATGTGAAGTAACCACCTCTTGAACCGTATTCTCCAGGATTTGTAATTGGGATACCATAGTCAACAGATAATGGTCCGATACCAGGAATATATAGTTTTAAACCAACCCCTGCAGTAATAGCTTGCATTGGTCTATCAAATAGTTCGTCTGTTACATATGGACTAAATACTTTACCTGCATCAACAAAGAATGTTAAACGAAGATTTTTGAAGAAATTTGCTTTAAGTCTGTCTAAGAATAAAACAGGAGTTGCTAATTCAACAGATCCCATAACAAAAGCATCCCCGGTACCAACACCGTTAACTTTATAACCACGAACAGTATAAGGTCCACCAAGACGATATGCCATAACTTCAGGCATGTCATCCCCATGAATTTTTCCACCTGCTCTAGCTGTAAATGATAAAGATGAGAATTTAGCTATTGGTACAAACTTTTTGACCATACCTGATAATTTTCCGTTAGTTTTATTAAATCCATCTAAACAGAATGCTTCGTCGAATCTTGCAGTTGCTAAAACACCATTTCTAGGGTTTAATGCTGAATCTCTAGTGTCATAAACTAATCCAGGACTAATATTAAAGAAAATACCACCTTCTAATTGCTTTGCACGTTGAGCAATATCCAAACCTTTTGCAGCATACATGTTTGAGATTCTATTATAATCCCCTTCCATTACATTAATTTTTTCAATCCCAAATGATAAAGTAGATGATAAATGTTCATTTGCTTTAATTTTGTGTCCAATAGTTGCTTCAAGACCAAATCTTTCTTCAACTGCAAGTGGGACTTGATAACTACCTAAACTTCTATAGAATAATTTACTCATAAAAGAGTTGTCAGCATTTAGGAAGTATGGTTCAAAGAAACTAATTTCACCTTGCATGTTCATATAATCTTTGATTGTTGAGTCACTCATAATAATACCTGAACCGACCAAACCATTGATACCAAGTCTTTGATTTACCCCTCTGAAATTATTTTCTGTAATCCCAACAGAACCAAATGCCCCGGTATGAGAGTCTAAACCTCCACCTAGCGATACTGTTGCTGTTCTTTGTTCTTCTACGTTGATTGTAATATCAAATTTTGTTGGGTCGTCTTCGCAAGCTTCAATGTTTCTATCAACATTTTTAAATGCTTGGGTTGAATATAATCTTACTAAATCTTTTTTTAAGATATTATCATTATAAACAGTTCCAGGTTCTGTCATAATATTTCTTGCAATAACGTATTCTTTGGTTTTTTCATTACCTGATATCATGATTTTGTTGATTGTACCTTCAACAATTTCAAAGTTAATTGTCCCGTCCGGATCATCAGAAACAGCATTAACTCTTGCCAAAATATAACCTTTTGATGTGTAACAATCATTAATTCCTTCAATTGCTTCATTTATTTTACCTATGTTTTGGGGTTGTCCAATAAGCGGTAAAACATATTGCATTAATTCCTCAGTTGATACAACAGAGTTTCCTTCAATAGTTACATTTGTGATAGGTAAATTTTCTTCAACGACTAATTTTAGAGTAATTGTTCCATCCTTGTTTTCAATAGGAACAGCCTTCATTCTATCTGTAAAAAAGCCTAATTGGTATAGGGATTTTAAGCCTTCTTGTATAGTATTAGGATTATAAATGTCTCCGTTATGAATATTGAATTTTGATAAAATGTAACCAGAGGTAACTGCATTTGCACCAATTACTTGAATATCATTGATATATTTAACAGGTTGAGAAGTTTGAATATTGTCAATAATTTGAGTATTTACTGTGTTATGATTAACTTTTTCTGCAGCATAAGAATATAAAGTACAAAATTGTACCCAAATAAGCAAAAATACTCCCAATATTATTCTTTTTATATTAAGTGAGTTCAACGACTCTAATCCCCATACTATATAATAAATAAGTATATCATAAACAAATTTCTAGTTCTAAAAAATTTACATAAATTTGTATAACTAATTTGAAGTAAAAAAAATACTCTATTGTATAATGTTTCCATTTTTAATATTGTAAACAGTTACATCTTTTAAGAAATTATTATCAAATAATAATGTGTCTACAGAAGTAATAATTGTTTGAGTGTCATTTTCAATAGTTTTTAATAAATAGTTTTGTCTTATATCATCTAATTCCGCAAGAACATCATCAAGAAGTAAAATAGGTGATTCTCCAATTTTTTCTTTAATAAGATTTATCTCTGCTAATTTGAGTGATAGTACGATAGTTCTTTGTTGACCTTGTGATGCAAATTTTGTTGCATCATTATTATTAATAAAAAATAACACATCATCTCTATGAGGTCCAACGCATGCTTGTTTACGTGCAATTTCTTCTGCTTTTCTTTCACTTAATTGTGATTCTAAATAATTAGCAATTTCCTCAATATTAGAGATATCAATGCTGTATTTTAAGTCAAAATTTTCAAATTCTGCAATATTATTATGCTTAATGATGGCATGTTTTTTTAATTCTTTTAGAAACTTTTGTCTTAATAATATGATATTAGAACCTGTTATAGCTAATTGTTGGTTGTATACATCTAATAAATCCATGTTGATTTCAGGTTGTTTTAACAAATTATTTTTTTGAATTCTAATTTTTTCGTATTTACTAAGTCTTTCATCGTAAGCAGGGTAAATTTGTGAGATTGCTCTATCTAACCAAGTTCTCCTATCTTGAGGAGTACCTCTTAGCAATAATAAATCTTCTGTTGAAAATAGGACTGTTTTAATTGTAGATTTAAAATTTTTAGGTGTTGTTTTAAGAGAGTTTAGTTTTAAAACTTTTTTAGAGTTTTCAAAACTCAAATTCATGTCAATATTGGTATCAGCCTTTGTAATATTTGCATTTATTTCAAATTTTTCTGCATTAAAATTCAATAATTCTTTAATATTTGATGTTCTTGGGGATTTAAGGTGAGATAAAAAATAAACACTTTCAAGTATATTAGTTTTTCCTTGAGCATTTTTGCCAATAATTAAAATTTTATTACTTGAAAAATCAAGTTCTAAATTTTGGCAATTTCTGTAATTATCTAGTTTAAGGTTAAGAATTCTCATAGTTAACATTATACTTAGCACATGAAATATAATCAAAATAATAAGCTTGATTTTGAATTATTTAGATGTTAAACTAAGTTACGTAAATTGTCACGAACTTGTGGCACTCTGCCGACGAAGAAGATTAAGTATCTTCTGAGGAGAGGAAAGGTAGCGGAACGCTACCGCAAGCCAATAGGTTCATGATATAATAAAAAAGTCGTCACGGGCCTGTGGCGCAGCGGTAGCGCAGAGGACTCATAATCCTTTGGTCGTGGGTTCGAATCCCTCCGGGCCCAATTATTTAAAAAAGAGCTCCAAGTAAGGGGTTCTTTTTTTAGTGCCCGGAGGGATTCGATATTTTTATACGGTTCGCCGAACAAGTTCGGACTCACCTGCCTCTATTTTGAAGATACTTAATCTTCAAAACAGAGTTCTTGGGCCCAATTATTTAAAAAAGAACTCCAAGTAAGGGGTTCTTTTTTATTTAAATAATTTAGAAATAAATTGTTTAAATTTAGATTCTGGGTGTTTTATTGGTGGGTAATACATTTCTTCAGTTTTAAAATCTTTGTAAGTTGCATTTTTACCTTTTTTAATAAGTTTATCAAGTTTTTTATCAATTTTGTAGTTTGTTGTGCTCATTCCATATTTCCTATAAAAAATATGTGGTAATCGATGAGGATTATAACATCCATCTGCAAGAAGATGAAAATAACCATTACAACCAAGTTTTTTGCTATAATTTATTGCAAAATCAAGCATTTTAGTCCCATAACCATGACCACTACAATTTGATATCAGATTATCTATATATAGTGAAGGTATATTTTTTCTCCCATCTCTGTCTATAAATTCTTTGGTGCATTCCATGATTACTTGTTTCCCGAATTCTGATTTATTGGTTGAGAAAAGAATAAATTTATCATAATAAATTCTAGATTGATGATATATTAGAACTTTTGGTAGTTCTTTAATATTTTTATTTTTTATTGGTGGATATTTTAAATGTGTATTTAGCATATTTTATATAAAATCTCTAAAAGATATTTTTGCTATAAATGAAATAGCAAAATTTTTTTTTACAAGTTTTAATGTAATGTGTTTACAAAATAAGGAGCATGATTTAATGGAGATAATAGAAGGCGGATGCAGATATGAAAATATAAGGCATAATGCATATTGGAACAATGTTACTTTAGATACAAGATTTCGTCCGGAAGAATCTGATATAAATACAGCAATTAATCATTTAGTTGATTGTAAAGAAAAACCTACAGTTGCATTATTAGCAAGAAAAAAATATAGGACAAATAATTATCCTCAATATTTTGAAAGAAACTTATTTGATTTATATAAGTCTTCAAAAGCTTTGAGAAATGCTGACCTTGCATATCGTGAAACATTTAATTCTTTATATCCTAAAACAGGTAAAGCAAGAAAACTTTTAATTAATAACGAAAGTATTGTTTTAAATTATGTTAAACCTATCGAAAAAACAATTAAACGTTCATTAATTAAGTTTATAAGTAAATTTTAAATATAAAGTTTTGTAAAATAAAAAAATAAAAAAATAGCAAAAAAAAATATGTTTGTTTTTATACTAAAAGAACACTAGTTAGAATAAAAAAAAATACACTAGTTTATTAAGGAGGTTAATAATATGAATTTAAGAACAGGGATTATGGCCCTAACAATGGCAGCTACAGGAGTAGCAGGACATGCTCAACAAGCAGCAAAAACAATGACAAAAAATGATTCAATCGCTCATGTAGTACAAAAAGCGGTTTCTCATAAAGTTGATTCTGCATCAACAATAGCTTTTTCAGAAGCCCAAAAAATGATGGGTGCATCTAAAAAAGCTCCAAAAGGCATGGTTACAGTAACAAAACAAAAAGGTAAATTTGTTGGAAAAGTAACACCTCAAGGTTTAAATGGAGATTTAGAATATACAACATCATCAAAAATGATAAGAGATCCAAGATTAAAACCTGAAACAAAAGTAACTTATGGTGCTGGATATGTTCATTCTGATTATGTTAAAAATGCAGGAACATTAGCTGCAACAGTAGAAAAAGGTAAAACAAATATTGATGCTCAAATGTTTTTAGGAAAAACACGTGATGATGTAATCGGTGGTTTAAAATTAAAAGCTGGTTATAACTATCCACTAGGTAATGGTTTTTCTGCAGGTCCTGAAGTAGGTTTACATACAAGATTAGAAAAAGTAAATAACGATGCTAAAGGTGCTTTTGCTCCAGAAATTTCAGCAGTTGGTAAATATAAACACGAATTTGATAATGGTGTTAGAGTAGGTGCTGAAGCTGCAGTAGGTGGCGCTGCTAAATTAGGTTATAACAACAGAGCAACTCACGTTGGTTCTATAGTTGAAACTTATAGAGCAAATGCTAGTGTTGGTTATAAAGATGTAGAATTTGTTGCTGGTGGTGGTAAAGATGTTCACTTAGGTAAACATGCTACAGCTGGTATTAGATATACATTCTAAGATTTGTTTTATAAATAATTAGAATAAAAGAGATAAGGTTTAAACCTTATCTCTTTTTACATGTTATATTATTTTTATGTTTTTGAATTTAAGAAATAGTATAGATTTTTTCTTACGTAGAAAAATTCATTTTTCACGAATAAATTATACTGAAAAAAATGAAAATAAAGCTGATTTAGGATTTTCAGATTTTGAAGTAAAACAAGAAAATTATTTATTAAATAAATATAATTTTGAGGATTATAAAAATAATTCAACTGTTGCTAATTATTGTCAAAATCTTTATATTTTAGCTTTGTTAGATAAATATTTATTAGTTAACCCCACAGAGAAAATATCAATATTAGATATTGGTTCTAAAAATTGGTATTATGTACGAAGTGAATATTCATATTTTCGCAAATATTGTACTGAATTACAACTTGATGGTGTCGAAATAGATGCATATAGATTGTACGCAAATTTTTATAACCGTTTAGAGGTTGCTAAGTTTTATATGAAAGGTTTATCCGGAGTAAATTATATTTCTGATGACGTGAGAAATATTAATAATACGTATGATTATATAATATGGATTTTACCTTTTGTTTTAATAGAACCTCATAGATATTGGGGGTTACCAGATAAATATTTTAATCCCCATAATTTATTTAAGCATGCTTATTCTTTATTAAATTCAAAAGGAAAAATGTTTATAATAAATCAAGGAGAGCATGAACTTGAAGCTCAAAAAAATATAATTAAAGGTTTAAACTTTGAAACGTTATTAATAGATAATATTTTTTATCAATATAAATATAATAGATATTTATCAATAATAGAAAAAGAGTAAAAATGTTAAATTTGATAAGGTATTTAATAAGTAAGTTTAATAGTCCTAAATATATTTTAAAAGGTGAATGTAAAAAATGTGGCCGCTGTTGCCGTAATATTGTCTTTTATGCCTATGATAAACCAATAACAGATGAAAAAATATATAATGAATTAAAATATAAAAATAAAAGATTAAATTTATTTTATCCATCCGGGAAAAATGCAAAAGGAGAAATTTTATTTACTTGCAAATCTTTATTACCTAATAATCATTGTAAATATTATTTTTTTAGATCGTTATATTGTAGAAAATATCCATTGGTTAAATCCTTAACTAACGGGAAATATTTAACTCCTCCGGAAGGCTGTGGATATAGTATAGAGTTAAGTAAAAACTTTTCTGATTATATGAAATAGAGTTTGACAGAGTTATAAATAATTGGTAAAATTCAGAAGTTAGTTTAATTTTAGAGGTGTTTATTATGAAATATGCAGAAGATGGAAAACAATATCACATAGATTTAAAAGAAGGTGATGTTGGAGAATATGTTATATTACCGGGTGATCCTAAAAGATGTAAGAAGATTGCAGAATATTTTGATGACGCAAGATTAGTTGCTGATAAAAGAGAATATGTAACTTATACAGGATTCTTAGATGGAGTAATGGTAAGTGTAACATCAACAGGCATTGGAGGTCCATCAGCTGCAATTGCTTTAGAGGAATTAGTTAAAGTAGGCGCAAGAAAATTTATCCGAGTAGGAACTTGTGGCGGCATGGATATTAATGTTAAGGGTGGAGATATAGTAATTCCAACAGGTGCTATAAGAATGGAAGGGACATCAAAGGAATATGCCCCAATTGAGTTCCCTGCGGTTGCAAGTTTTGATATTGTTGAAAAACTTGTTCAAGCAGCAAAAAATGCAGATAAACCATATCATGTTGGAGTTGTTCAATGTAAAGATTCTTTTTATGGACAACATTCTCCTGCGTTAATGCCAGTTAACTATGAATTAATTAATAAATGGAATGCTTGGTTAAAATTAGGTTGTTTAGCTTCTGAAATGGAATCTGCAGCATTATTTACTGTTGCAGCATATTTGCATGTAAAAGTTGGTTCAGTATTTTTAGTAATTGCAAACCAAGAGAGAGAAAAGGCAGGTCTTGATAATCCTGTCGTTCATGATACAGATTCTGCAATAAAAACAGCAGTAGATGCAATAAGATTAATGATAGCAGAGAATAAATAATTTAATTTTAATAATATTAAAAAGAGGAAGATTAATTTCTTCCTCTTTTTTTAAGCAAAAAAATATTTTACTTGTTTTATATAAGTATGTTAAAAGTATCTCCAAATGTAAAGTTCTCATATAATTTAGTAAAAGGTAGTATTTCTCAACGAAAAGTGTTTGTTTCATCTCTTAATGAAAAACTTTTTGAACAATTACAGCCTATAGTTACAAAAGATATGCCCATAAGAGAATTTAAGTCTATATATAATAAGACATTACCAGAGAAAAAGAAGATTGAAATAAAAACATTAAAAGAATCAAAAGATTTTGAAGGGGCATCAGACTATTTATATGATAGTCGAGATTATATAAATGGAATGACTTTAGAAATACCTGCACAACGTTCAAAAATTTTAAAGGATGCATTAGTAACAGTAATGCATGAAAATACACATATATTGGATACTTTATCTAATCCAAAACATACAGTATTGACACAGAAGTTATATAGAGAAGGTAAATACGATAATAAACGTGACAATTGGTTTTTAAAAGTTTTATATAATGAGGAAAGACCTAATTCTGATAAAGAAGCAGTATTAGATGATGTAAAAGAAAAAACTCGAAATTTTTTAAAAGGAAAGTCTAATTCAGATAAAATTTTACTTTTACAAGATGCAAGATATCAACTTGAACAAGAGCAGCACGCATATTTTGAGCAGTTAAAGTATGCAAAAAAATAAAAGATATGGGAGAAGAAGTATCAGAAAATGATTTAACAGATTGTGAACCTTTGTATATGTTTACAGAAAAAATACAATTGTTAAAGGAAATGGCATTCGATTTAATAAGCCAAGAAAGAAAAAAAGATTTCAAAAAAATATAAATAATAAAATATTGCTTGCAAAAAAAAAATGTCCATGTATAATAGTTATACACGCGGGGGTAATTCAGTGGTAGAATGCCTCCTTGCCAAGGAGGATGTCGCGAGTTCGAGCCTCGTCTCCC
>CALVEW010000023.1 GCA_944326645.1 Candidatus Gastranaerophilales bacterium | reverse complement strand
ATTTATAACAAATTGCAAGAATCAAAAATATAATTTTTCCCTATAATTTATATGGCGCCATTGGCGCCTTTTATTTTTTATAATTATAAAAGATAAATATACATTATTTAACGGATGATTAAATATAAAAATACCTTAATAATATGATTAGGGGAGATTTTTATATGGTTCAAGAAGCTTTTTATCCGCAAAATAATGGAGAATTATCTGATTCAATCACTCAGAATTGGACAGAACAAGCTATTGAATGTTACCGATTAAATGGAAATTGTGAAAAATGTTCCATATCCAAAGGGCATTATTCTTTTGTATGTCAAATGCCTAAAGTTGTTGATACCCTCAAAATTTTATATGGCGAGCCTTAATTTTATATTGTAAAACCATTTTTAATTATGATATAATTTAAATGCTTATTAAATCTTCTATTAACAAGTACATAGAATGATTATTATTTGAGGTTATTTATGAGTAAAATTACAATCGCTTATGCGCCGGATGATGGTTATATTAATATGACTGTTGTTTCTATGTTTAGCGCTGTACAGAACAACATTGATTCAAATATTGAGTTTATAATACTTTATTCTAATCTTAAAGAAGAAAGTATCAGCAAGCTAAATAGTATAAAATCGCAATTTGATTGTAATATTAGATATGTAAAAATTGACGAATCAGAATTCAATGATTTTCCAATGTCAAAATGGGTTACTGTCCAAGCTTGGTTTAGAATTAAAATCCCTGATTTATGTCCTGATTTAGATAAAGTTCTTTATCTTGATTGTGACACAATGGTAAACCAACCACTTAAAGAGTTGTTTGAAATTGATTTAAAAGATAATTATATCGCAGCTGTTAAAGATGTATGGGACGTAGATAAACATCTTAGACGATTGTCAATGAATAGCGATTCTTATTTTAATTCAGGTGTAATGCTTATTAATTGCCAATTATGGCGTGAACATAAATTATTTAACAAAATAAAAGAATATGCTATTGAAAACAAAAAGATTATAAAATTCTGTGATCAAGATAGTCTAAATAAAGTTATAGACGATAAAAAGATTAACCTACACCAAAAATTTAATTTCATGGATACCTGGTGGAGAAATTATTATAACCAATATGAGGGAAATGATTTAAGAAACTATGAAGAAGCTCAGAAAAACCCGGTAATTGTCCACCTTACAGGCCCTAAACCTGACATGAAAGGGTGCGCAAATTCTATGTGTGAAAAATGGTGGTATTACACAAGACTAACTGACGTTTATCTTGAGGAAACAGAGAAATTTAAAAATTCAAAAGATCCAAATAAAAATAAAAAATTATTCTCTAAAATCTTTAATATTAAAAATGAATATAGAAACAAAGATAAATGGAAAGTTTTTACTATTCTAGGTGTAAAGATAAAATTCAGATTAGAATATGACGAAAAAATTTTTCTAGTATTTAACACAGCATTTATTGGCGATATTTTATTAAACAACGCATTAGTACAAAATATTAAATATTTTTATCCTCATGCAAAAGTAGTTTATATTGTTCAAGCTCAATTTGAAGACATTGCAAAATATCAAAAAGATGTAGATGATGTTGTTACATTCAATAAACGAAAATATAATAACTTATTCGGCTTAATTAAATTTATAAAAGATTTTCCTTATAAAAATATATTCGCATCATTTGTTCTATATTCAAATGATAGAAATATAATTTTAGCTAGAATGCTAAAATCTAAGCATATAATGACTGAACCTCATGGATTATTACAAAAAATACTTTCAACAAAAGAAAAGTACGCAAGAAACACGTACATTCATAAAAAAGATATAGCAACAGGATTAATTGAGTCTTTAACAGGAAAAGCTATCTTAGATATCCCAATTAAATATGAAGTTCCTGATATTGATACTGATGTAATACAACAAGTAAAATCTATTAATAAGGAAATTATTGCATTAACAACTACAAGTAAGTTTAAACCTAAAGATATGCCTCCTGAAGATGCTGTAGAATTAATTAATATGATTAATCAATCAGGACGTTGCCCTATAATTTTAGGAGCTGGTGAAACCGCACAAAATTACATCAATGAATTAAATAAACTTGGTTGCAATAATTATGTTAATTTAGTAGATAAAACTAATTTTATTGAACTTGCAAATATTCTTAAAATATCAAAAGCCCTAATTTCTGTTGATACCGGAACCATGCATATGGGCAATGCTCTTAACGTTCCAACAATTGCGGTATTTTATTCAGGTTGGAAAGAAATGTGGGCACCGCAAGAAGGATTGTATAAAGCAATTGTACTTTCCGATAACCCAAAAGTAGAAGAAATATACAAAGCATTAGACAAAGTATAAATATTAAAATGAGTCTTTCCATATTATCGGGAAGACTCACGTTTTTCTTCTTTTCTTCATTCAACACACGACACCTTTCAAGAGAGATAAAAAACGTATAAATAGTGTTAGTTAAACTTCAACGAATAAACGTTGACCAACTATGTTAGGTTTATTATTGTAATATCCTGCAAAATAACCTCCTGTTACAGGTTTATTTTTCGCATAATTAGCAAATGGATTTGAACCTTTTACAGTTACAAATGGATTAGCTCCAGGATTCATTGCAACATGTTCAACATTTGCTCTAATTGGTGCTACAACTGCTTTTGTTTTTGTTGGTGCTAGCATATTTGCTAGATAATTAACGATTCCTGCCATACATCAAACCTCTTTTATACAAACCTTTCAATTTCTTTTTAATGATATTTTTTTCCAAGTCAAAATATTATACGACATTTATTTACAAAACTTAACATTATAAAGAAAATATAGGTTATTTAATGTATTAAATCCATAAAATAAAGGAAAGTGCTAATATATAAATTACAAAAGCATTATCAAGTAAATATGATAATGCTTTTAATTCAAATGATATTTATCTACATTCTTTCAGGTGCGTTTACTGCCAAGATATCAAGAGCATTTTTAAGTACTGTTTTTATAGAGTATACTAAAGCAACTCTAGATTTCATTAAGTCACTATCATCGCAAATAACTCTGTTTGAATTATAGAAAGAATGGAATTCTCCTGCTAAATCTTGAACATATCTACAAACTGTATAAACTGTTCTGCTTTTTGCAGATGATTCTATCATAGATTTAAATTCCTCAAGTTTTAAAATAAGCTTTTTAGCAGTTGGTATAGCTTTTTTCATCGCTACATAATCAACTTTTGAGACAGCATTTTGGAATTCTTCTTCATTCATAGGAGCTGGAGTTTTTTCTCCTGTTTCAGTATTAAGTTTTTCGTTTACAAGATTTCTCAAAATAGAACAAACTCTTGCATGTGCGTACTGAACATAGAATACAGGGTTTTCATCCGATGCTGTTTTAGCAAGTTCAATATCAAAATCAAGAGTAGTATCAATATTTCTCATGCACATCCAAAATCTTGTTGCATCAATTCCAACTTCATCAATCAAATCTTCTAGGGTAACCATATTCTTACGTTTCCCCATTCTTACTTCGTTACCGTTAATAACAAGGTTTACAAGTTGTCCTAAAAGAACTTCAAGTTTATTAGGATCATATCCAAGAGCTTCTATTGATGCTTTAACTCTAGGAACATAACCGTGATGGTCTGCTCCCCATATATTTATTAATCTATCAAAACCTCTATCTAATTTATCAATATGGTATGCAATATCTGCTGTTAAATAAGTGTTTGAACCATCAGCTTTTTTGATTACTCTATCTTGATCATCTCCATATTCTGATGATTTAAACCACATAGCACCATCTTTTTCGTATAATTTTCCACTTTCTTGAAGTTTCTTATAACTTGCATCTACTTTCCCTGATTTATGCAAGTCTAATTCTGAATAGAATAAATCAAAATGAACTCTAAATTTTTCTAAAAGTTCTTTTTGAACATTTTCCATATATTTTTTAGCATAATCCGATAATACTTCAATATCTTCAGTTGGAGCATTTTCTTTTAAGAAATCCTTCGCAACAGGGATTAAGTAATCGCCCGGATAATAATTTTTTCTTTCTTGTTCATCTTCAGGAAAGTCAATATTTTCGCCTAATTCTTGTTTAACTCTTATAAGTAGAGAACGTCCTAATTTTTGAATTTGAGAACCTGCATCATTGATATAAAACTCTTGGAAAACATCGTGACCATAGAATTTAAGAAGGTTTGCTAATGCACTACCCATTGCAGCCCATCTCCCGTGCCCAATATGAAATGGTCCTGTTGGATTTGCAGAAACGTATTCTAGTATAATTTTTTCAGATTCAATATTTTCAGGTTTCCCATAAAGTTCTTTTTTATCTAAAATTTCTTGAATTACATCTGCAAGCATTTTATCTGATAATTTAAAATTAATAAAACCACCAACAACAGATGTTTCATATTCTTTATTATTAAGTTCTTCAACAATTGCATTTGCAATCATTGGAGGAGCAATTCTTGCTTGGCGAGCTAAAGATGAAACGTTAACAGCAAAATCGCCAAAATCAGGATTTTTAGGTTTTTCAATTACTAAAGAACCTTTTGTATATTCTTCCATACTTCCTAATTTTTTATTCTCTATAGATTTCAAAATTGCTGCTTCAACATCATCTAATAATAATTTTTTATACATTATAACCTCGCTTAATATCTACTTTGGTATAATTATAACTCAAAAAGATGTTTAGTGTATAATAAAAATATGATAAACATAGAAAGCATAGTAGAACGTTTACGTGAAATAATTGATGATGATAATCTAAAGCAATTAAAAGAAACTTTAGATGGATTTCACGCTGCAGATTTAACAGACATCTTTACAGAGTTAAATCCAAGGGAACGATTAGCTTGCTTTAAACAATTAGATGAAGAAAAAGCATCTGACTTATTAGAATATTTACCGCCTCAATTACAAGTTGAATTATTGGGTGTAATTGATGAAGAATACGCATCAAGATTAATCGCACAAATGCCTCACGATGAAGCTGCTGACGTATTAGGCGATATGGAAGAAGATGATACTGAATCATATTTAGATAAACTTCCTCACAAATTTTCTTCAGAAGTTCGAGAGTTGTTAACATACAATGAAGAATCAGCAGGGGGGATTATGAACCCTGTAGTTCTTACAGTTTCAACTGATATGGATGTAGAAGGGGTTTTAAATACAATACGTATTAAAGCTGAAAAAGATAATATGGATTTGTATTATGTTTATGTTGTAGATAAACAAAATCATTTGATGGGGGTTGTTTCATTAAGAAAACTTTTAACATCTCCTGTTAATCAAAAAGTTGTTGATATTATGACAAGAGATATCGTAAAACTTCACGTTGACGATTTGCAGGATTATATTGCAGACGAATTTATGAAATATCAATTCAATGCTTTGCCTGTTGTAGACTTATATAACAGACTTAAAGGAATTGTAACTTGGGATGATGCTCAAGATATTGTAGAAGAAGAAACAACTGATGAAATTTATACATCATCAGGTATCGCAACCGAAATGGTTGAAGATGAAGATGATATTTTATCAGGGAATATTTTTCATGCTGTTAAAGCTAGAACTCCTTGGTTATTTATTACTTTAATAGGAGAATTTATCGCAGTAAATGTTGCACACCATTTTGATCACACATTGAGTGCGCTTCCTATTATTGCAATTTTTATGCCACTATTAGCAGGTTTAGGCGGAAACATCGGAACACAAAGTATTACTCTAATGGTTCGTGGTTTATCAACAGGACAAGTAACACTAAAATCAGCAATGTATCATATTTTTAGAGAAGCATCTATTGGTTTATTAATTGGTGTAGTTTTTGGAGCATTGGTTATGTTAGTAACATCAAAATGGCAACATAGTGTTGCTCTAGGTGTTATTGTTGGTTTAGCAATGGTTATAAATATGACAACTGCTACAATCATTGGAACGTGCACTCCTTTTGTTTTGAAAAAACTCAAAGTTGATCCTGCTATTGCTTCAGGTCCTGTTATCGCAACAACAATTGATGTTGTTGGATTATTCGTATATTTTTCATTAGTAACAATATATCTTTTAAATTTTGTAAATTAAATCCAACTGAAAACATTATTTTTATTAGTTTTAAGATAATGTAAATATTTTGTAACATGTGTTCTTATAACTAGCAATATAATGAATTTAGGGTTTTTATTATATATAGGTAAGGAGTTTCATAGTGGAAATTAAGAATAATATGCAACCGGCAAATAAAGTCGGATTCAAAGGGTATCAACATAAAAAATCAGATACAGGAAAAGTTGGATATGATTTTAACTATCTATATGATTCTAAACATTGGGATTGTTATGTAGAGTTTTATAGAGTAGATAAACATGAATATGATTACTCATATTCCATTAAGAAAAATAATGGAAAAATGGAACCTTACTTTACAAAACAAATTTCTACTAAAGGAACTTTTGTTGACCCTAAAAAAGATTTAAAATTAAAAGAAAATGTTCCTGTTGCTTACCGTTACAAATTAGTAAACAAAAACAATAACAAATGGGTAAAATATGCCAAAGATGACGCAGCTTCAGTTTGTGGGGATGGATGTAACCTATTGACAACAAATGGAACAAGTGTAAAAGTACAAGGTCCTATGTATTTAGTAATGGAAGATGCCTTTAAACCTGGTTATGTTTATGCAGGATTTAAAGAATCAAATACAGGTGAAATTGTAAAAGATAAAAATGCAAAAGATGTATCACAATTCAATAGAACTTTTGCAAATAAAGCAGGTGGAACATTAGCTGGAATGGAAAAAGAAGTTCCAAACCTTAAGAAAATTGGTTATAAACGTTTAATTGCATTACCAACAACAGGTGGAGATAATGTTTCCTCTCACAAGTATTGGATAAAACGAATGTTCCAAACAGATAACATAGATAACTATGATTCACTTGCAAAAACATTATTTAAAAATGGAATGAATTTAGTTTCTGATAGTGCATATACCTCTCAAGGTTTAGAAGGTGTAAACTTCCAATATGCAATAAAATGGATGAATCAAACAGACAAACCTCACGAGTACTATATGTTCAGAATGCAAGGATTACAAGATGCAGCACTAGGTTTCGGTGTTGTACCTAAAAATATGCAAAATTTACGTCATAAAATTATAAATTCCCCAAATAATTATGAGGAACAACCTGACGGGCAAATTAAAATCACAAAGAATAAAGAATATGACCCAAATCAGCCAACATATATTCAAATATATGATAATTCTATGGTATCAGAAGCTCAAAGAAAAGATAAAAAGCATCTAATACATTCTTATGATAATCCTAACCCTAAGGTTATAGATGAAAAAACCGGTGAGTTAGTTCAAAATAATTTAGCAATAAATACTCACGACGATACATTAATACATAATGCATTTAAAATTGACTACAAAGAATATGATGCAAATATTAAAAATTTAAATAACATAAATAAATCCAGAGGTTTATCAGATAAAATAGACTTAAATTCACCAATGGGAACATTAGTATTAGCTAAGTTTTCAGGGTTAGAAATTCGTCCTAAAGATGAAGGAGGATTTGTAACTTGGGATTCAAATACAGATATGGCAAAATTAAGCTATACTGAGTCTGATTATGATACACAAATGTTAGATAGTATAAAAAATCCAAAAGAACGAGCAATTGAAGAAGAAAAGTTATCAAGAGCACATGCCGGCAACCGTGATATGTTGACAGATGGTATGAGATTTTGGACTCGTCACGTTAGAAATGTTAATACAGAATATACCGCAAAAACATTAGGCTCATTAAATGGTTCTGTTGATGAAATTCAAGATAGAATTAATGGTTTAATTTATAATCGAAACAACCAACAATTACCTGACGATGTAGAACTTAATGAAAATGAAATTGAAAATTTATATTACAATGATTATAAATTAAGAGACAAAGAAGAAGATTATGAAACAGCTTTAAATAAATCATTAATGGATACCCCATTAGATTCAATTGAACTTGCAGATGATACAGTTGGAGCATTATCATCTCCATACTTATCAAAACGTTCTCCTGATTTAGCACATGTTGGAATATCCAGATATGATGCAATGAATGATTCAAGTTATGTAGTTCCTAAAAAATATGAAAAAACATATAACAAAATGAATCACATATTTACAAATGAAATACAACATTTTGCAAAAAATGTATTACGAGAAGTTGATAAACATTCTGAAGAAAAAATATTCCAAAACGATGGGGCAAAATTAACAGAATACGGACAATATGTTGTTCCATTAGTTGCAGGTGATATCGCAAAGTATGCAATAATAAAATCATTAATGCCAAGTGCTGAAGTTAAACAATTAAAGGATGGTAAATTAACTTACGATTACGAAAAATTAAAAGAAGAAGGCACATTAGAAAATATTGGCATATATGGTGACAGCCCAGAAGATGAAGCAAACCAAATTGCTAATAAAATCAAAAACGGTGTTTCAGAATTTTCAACAATCGATGTTTCTACAGTATCAAGATCTATCAACAAGAGAATTGCGAATACAAATGCAATGAGTTTTAGATTTGCAGAAGCAATGATTGATAAATCAGGATTAGGTCTAGATCACCGTATTGACGCCGCAAAAGATGTTGCAGACATGGATGCAATCAGAAATAAACAAGACAAATCTGATAATCAATTTGCTGAAATAATTAATATTTGGAAACCTGCAATTCATGCAGTAAAAGAAGAAAACCCTAATTCTTACATAGTAGCAGAGTTCACAGATTTATATAATACAATGCAAGCTACTTATGGAAGTCACGATGCTATAAAAGCACAAAATAGTCCAACATCTCATGCAAGATTTAAAGATGCTCAAAATATAGCAAGAACTTTAATAACTGAAATAGGAATGAATTCAGAAGCTAACTATGAGCATTTCTTTACAGCAGGTATTAATACATTTGGTAAGGATTTTGTAGAACAAAATGGTATAGAAGGTGGAGGTAATAATAATACAACAGAAGAAAAAAGAGTTGGATTATTAGCCGGAGCATTAGATAGATTTGCAAATATGCCACTAGATTATACAAGAAATGCTTATACATTTGGTGGCAACCACGATAAACCAAGAATGACAGAATGTTATGGTTTAGATATGGGATTATTCCACACAAATCTAAATAATCATACAACAAAACAAGAGATAGAAAATCGTAAAACTGCATATATGATTATGAATGATATGTTAAATGAAAATGATTTAGCTCAACAAAACAAGGATTATGATAATAAAACCGGATGGGATATTGTAAATAATTCAAATGATTATTTCAATAATGTTAGCCCAATGGCAATTGCAAAAGGAGATTGGTTAAGATCAAGTTTTGGTATTGCCAATAACATCATCAAAGAAAGACGTCTTAAAGATGTTACAGACAACAACCAAAGACAAGAAATTATAAATGATTCAAATAAAATCTATGCAGCATTTTCTCAATCAGTTAGAGATGTAGTAAATGGTAATTTTTATTTGAACGGTGAAAATACAAATAAAGATAAAGAAATCGCAGATTCATATAAAAAACAATTAGAAAAAGATGGATTTGGTTCAAAAGACATCAAAACAGCATATGGAATTATTATGCAACAAGCTGTTAATAAGTATGATATGCAAAACACATACTTAAACGATGAAAAAGGAAGAAAAGAATATAACGATTTAGTTGAAAAAATTGCACTAGGAGTTCCGGCAGCAAAAGTTAGAATGTATAATCAAATGATTGCAGCAATCCCAGGCAATCCAACAGTTTATGCCGGTGATGATTTTGCAATGACAGGCTATGAAGAAAAAAATCATAACGTATATCTACAAAACAGAAACGTTATTCCTTGGGATGAAGTAGAAGAAGGTAGTTCTAACTATAAACAACACATTGCAGAACATAAAAAAGCTATGGATGGAATAATTGGAACAAGAAGAAGTGATGTAGATAATAAACTTGGGGCATTAAATAATGGTACAATGCACAAACTAGAAGATTTATACGGCGATAGTGTTGATAAAGATCGTCCGGGAAAAGATTTAAAATGTCCTGCTATTATGTCACAAGCTTCTGATGGTTCAATGGTTGTATCAGTATTTAACTTTAATGGTATTTCTTTAGAAAATCCATTAAAAGGCAAAGATGTTAATGAAAGCAATTTAGATAAGTTCTTAAATCCAACATCAACACCTGTTGATATTGATAAATTAATGTTAAGAGGCTCAAAATCAGGTGAAAAAATAGAAATTCCTGACGGTTTAAGATTTAAAAATATTGAAGCTTCTGATAACACATATTATGAATCAGCACATGATGATAATGGTGATTGCTATTTAAAACGTGTAGAAGAAAAAAATGGAAATAAAGAATACAAAAAAATATATGTCGGAAAAGAAACAGCTCCTGAAGGTGTTCTAAGATTATATTATCAACCTGATTCTGTAAAAGCAGAAATTAACAGAAAACATGAATTAGAAAATAAATATACAAAACCAATAAAAACAGAAGAACATAAAGAAGCTGAAGAAAATAAAGAAAATAATGTTCATTTTAAAGGAATAAAAACTCGTCAATATTATAATCCTCAATATAATATTATGGTTTCAAACCCTTATTCAAGTCCAAAACAAGAAAAACTCGGAAACAATTTATCACTTGTTTCTTCAACAAAATAAATAATTGAAAAAGCATTTTATGAAAAATAAAATGCTTTTTTATTGAAATCAACATTTCCTTGTCGTAAAATAATGGTGTAGATTTAACACTAAAAGAATATAGATAGGTATAATATGAAAAGAGATAATATTAGAAATATTGCAATAATCGCACACGTAGACCACGGAAAAACAACAATGGTAGATTGTATGTTAAAACAAGCCGGAGTTTTTCGTGATAACCAACAAGTACAAGAAAGAGTTTTGGACAGTAACGATTTACAATTCTTTCTAAAAATATTTCTATTAATTACAAAGGTTGCAAAATTAATGTAGTAGACACTCCTGGTCACGCAGATTTCGGAGGTGAAGTTGAACGTGTATTAGGAATGGTTGATGGAGCATTATTAATTGTTGATGCAGCTGAAGGCCCAATGCCACAAACTAGATTTGTATTATCTAAAGCATTAGAATTAGGTATCAAAATTATTGTAGTTCTAAACAAAATTGATAAACCAGCAGCTGATCCGGATATGGCACTAGATAAAGTATTTGATTTATTTACAGAATTAACAGATAGAGAAGATTTAATTGATTTCCCATATCTATATGCCAGTAGCTTAAATGGATTTGCAATTAAAGATTTAGAAGATGAAAGAAAAGATATGATTCCATTATTGGATGCAATTTTAGAAAATATTGCACCTCCGGAAGGTGATGTAAATAAACCTTTGCAATTCCAAGCAACAACATTAGATTACAATGAATATGTAGGAAGAATTGTAGCAGGAAGAATTGTTAACGGAAAAATATCTTCACAAGAACAAGTAACATTATGCAAGGCAGATGGGACTCAAGAACGAGGCAAAATAGTTAAACTTTATGAATTTAAAGATTTAGGAAGAGAAGAAACCGATTATGCAGAAGCAGGTGATATTGTTGCAATTGCAGGATTCCCTGATATTCAAATTGGTGAAACTATTTGCGAATTAAATAATCCAATGCCTTTACCATTAATTAAAGTTGATGAACCAACATTACAAATGAATTTCTCAGTAAATGATAGTCCATTAGCAGGAACTGAAGGTAAATTTGTAACAAGTCGACAATTAAGAAAAAGATTGTATAATGAATTAGAAAAAAATGTAAGTTTAAGAGTTGAAGATACTGACTCAACTGACGTTTTTAAAGTAAGCGGACGTGGAGAACTTCATTTAGGTATTTTAATAGAGACAATGCGCCGTGAGGGTTATGAATTTCAAATTTCTAAACCTGAAGTTATTATCAAAGAAATTAATGGAGAACAATGTGAACCATATGAAAATTTAATTGTAGATGTTCCAGATGAAGCATCCGGAAGCTGTATTGATAGGTTATCAAACAGAAAAGCTACAATGCTTGAAATGAAATCATCTAACGGCAGAACTAAATTAAGATTTTCTATCCCTGCAAGAGGGTTAATAGGATTCCGAAATGAATTTATGAGGATGACAAGAGGTGAAGGAATTATGTATCACACATTTGATGCCTATAAACCTTATGCCGGAGATATTCCGAAACAAAGAAGCGGTTCTATATTAGCTCACGAAACAGGTGAAGCAATACCTTATGCATTATCTCAATACGAAGACAGAGGAGTATTCTTTATAACTCCAAAAACTAAAGTATATAGAGGTATGATTATTGGAGAAGGAAATAAAGCACAGGATATTGCTGTTAATATCTGCAAAACTAAAAAACTGACAAATATGAGAAGTTCAACTGCTGATGTTATGGTTACATTACAAGCTCCTAAAATATTATCATTAGAAGATTGTATGGAATACATTGCAGAGGATGAACTTGTGGAAATAACTCCTGAAAATATAAGAATGAGAAAAGTTGATTTGGTAAAATTCAGAAGTATTTAATCATAAAATGATAATAAAAATACCTGCTTTTAATAAGCAGGTATTTTATTTTTTATAAATTAATTTTTATTTTACATAGAATTCAGCATCTACAGAGGCATTTAATTGGATTCTTCCTGATTCAATAGGTGTTGAATTTGCTGAGGCTACATCAGGAGAAGATGCAGCTTTATATAATCTTACGCCATTTGCATTTTGCTGATAAACATTAATTCTAATAGATTTAATTCCTACAACTTTTTGTTTCAAAGATAAAGCTGTTTTATCAGCCAAATATTTTGCTTTTTGTATAGCTTGACTTGACAATTCTTCTGCATACTGATCTTGATTTTCTAAAGTAAAACTTACACCATTTACATTTGAAACATTGTTTTTTATTGCGATATCAATTAATGATGAAACCTTTTCTACTGAAGTTGTTTTCACGACAATTGAATTTACTGCTGTATAGTTTTTAATAGATGTTTCGTCTGTGTTCTTATTTGTTTTATAATTTGGTCTTAAATTAAAATTTCTAGTTTGAATATTAGCATTTTTATCTGATTTAAGTTCTTCTTTTAATGCTGCAATAATTTTAGATGTTATTTGATTATTTCTTTCGGAAGCTCTTTTAGAATCAACATCTGTTGTTTCAACAGAAAAAATAATATTTGCAGTATTAGGAACTATTTCCTTTGTTTCAGTTGCATTAACAGAAATATAGCCCATATTTTTTACTGTTTCTGCATTTGTTGATAAACAAGGTAAAGCTAAAAATGCAAAAGCTAAAATCATTAAAAGTTTTTTCATTGATAATCTCCTAACTATTCTACTCAAATACATTATCAACTGAATTTTATAAAAAATCAACTAATTAAAATACTATACTAAATTAGCCGATTGGGTGATGTAAATTTTTATTAAATTTCGTGAAATCCATTCCAAAATAGGTTATAATAATAATGTAGATTCAATTAAAGGATTGTGTGTGTATATATCATCAGTGATGTTAGGATTTCCTGTTAAGAATCTTACGCCTATAAATAGTAGGAATGTAAGTCAACCAATTACCCCTCAAATAAAACAGGATACATATATAAAAAATTCGCAGGTAAATTTTGGATCTGCAACATCTCAAAGTGCGCCTTTAAAAGAACTTAGGAACATGATAGATCCATACAGCGGAATAACAATGCTATCATCTAGCGAATTATCTATGGCTGAAAAAATTCTTGATAAATGTGGAGATGCTCAAAGTACTGTAAAAGTTCTTTCTCGATATACAAAAAATATGCTTCCTGTAGAAAAAGAAATGTTTGATATTTTTAAAAATTATTCAAAACAAAAACCAAACGGAAACTTTGTAGACTGTTTAAATAATTTACGACC